>NZ_JBJGYX010000056.1:0-33039 GCF_054050195.1 Geodermatophilus sp. SYSU D00710 | reverse complement strand
CCCCCCCCCCCCCCCCCCCCCCCCCCCCCCCCCCCCCCCCCCCCCCCCCCCCCCCCCCCCCCCCCCCCCCCGCCCCGGGCGGGGTCAGACGCGGACGAGCAGCTCGCCGTGCAGCATGGCGAGCCACCCGTCGTCCGCCGCGGCCCAGCGCAGCCACGCGGCGGCCAGCTCGCCGAGCTCGTCCCGCGTGGCCAGGCCGTAGGACAGCGCCTGCTCGGCGAACGCCGACGCCGTCGCCCGGCCGGCCCAGGAGCGGCCCCACCACTCCCGCTCGGCCGGGGACGCGTAGCACCAGGCCGACGCGGTGGCGGTGAGGTCGCGCAGGCCGGCCGCGTGCGCCCAGGCCACCAGGCGCCGGCCGGCGTCGGGCTCGGCGCCGTTGGCCCGCGCGACGGCGGAGTAGAGCTCCAGCCAGCGGTCCAGCCCGGCGTCGGCCGGGTGCCAGACGACGGTCGCGTAGTCGACGTCCCGCACGGCGAGCAGCCCGCTGGGTCGGCAGACCCGGGCCATCTCGCGCAGCGCCGCCACCGGGTCGGTGAGGTGCTGCAGCACCTGGTGGGCGTGCACGACGTCGACGGCGTCGTCGGGCAGGTCGAGGGCGTAGACGTCGCCGACGGCGAAGGTCACCGCGACGCCCGCCCGCTCGGCGAGGTCCCGGGCCTCGCCGAGCGGATCCGCCGCGAGGTCGACCCCGGTCACCCGGCCCGGCGCCACCCGGCGGGCCAGGTCGACGGTGATCGTGCCGGGGCCGCAGCCGACGTCGAGCAGGTCCAGTCCCGGGCGCAGGTGCGGCAGCAGGTAGCCGGCGGAGTTCTCCGCGGTCCGCCACCGGTGCGACTGCAGGACCGGCTCGGCGTGCCCGTGGGTGTAGGTGTCCACCCCCGCATCCTGGCCCGCCGTCCCATGCACCGGAACCTGCTTCCCATCTGCTGAGAAAGCAGGCATAGGAAGCGATCCGCACGTCTCGACGCCGGGAACGTGCGGATCGCTTCCTATGCCTCGTCGGCGAGGACCGCCTCGGCGACGGCCACGGCGGGCTCGCGGTCGGCCGGCACCAGGCCCAGCCGCACCCGCCGGTCGAGCAGGTCGGCCACGCTCCGCGCCCCCTCGGCCCGCACCCCGAAGCGCAGCTCCCCCACCGTCTCCGGGCGGCCGGCGACCACCGGGTCGGCGCCCAGGGCGGCCACCCGCGGCGCCTCGGTGCCGTAGCGGGCGACCAGCCGCCCGGGCGCCCGCACCCGGGCGAGTTCGGCCGGCGGTGCCGCGCCGACCAGCGGCAGCGCGGCGGTGCGCGAGCGGCGGGCGCCCTGGCCGAGGCGGGCGACCACGTCGTCCACCGCCTGCTCGGCCATCGCCCGGTAGGTGGTGAGCTTGCCGCCGACGACGGACAGGACCGGTCCGTCCCACCGCAGCAGGTGCCGGCGGGAGAGGTCCGCGGTGGCGTCGGCGGGCCCCCGCCCCGCCGACTCCGGCAGCACCAGCGGCCGCAGCCCGGCGAAGGACCCGACGACGTCGTCGCGGCTGAGCGGCACCGTCAGCACCCGGTTCACCGTCCCGAGCGGCTGCGCCACCTCGGCGTCGCTCGGCAGCGGGTCGTCGTCGGGGACCGGGCCGGGCACCGGTTCGTCGGTGAGGCCCAGGTACACCAGACCGCCCGGCTGCGGCAGCGCGAACACGTACCGCGTCCGCGACCCGGGCAGCGGCACGGTGAGGGCGGCGGCCGGGTCCCCGAGCCGGCCGGCCCGCACGACCAGGTGCGAGCCGCGGGAGGGCGCCAGCCGGATCCCGGGTGCCAGGGCCTGCGCCCACACGCCGGTGGCGTTGACGACGGCGCCCGCCCGCACCGTCACCGGCTCCCCGTCGACGACGGCGTGCACGTCGCGCCCGTCGACGGCGACCACCCGGGCGCCGGTCAGCACCCGGGCGCCGTGCGCGGCCGCGGTGCGGGCCAGCGCCACGACCAGCCGGGCGTCGTCGGCGAGCTGCCCGTCCCAGAACACCGCGCCGCCGCGGCCCGGGCGCAGCGCCGGCACCAGCCGGGCGGCCTCGGCCGCGCCCACCCGGCGGGTGCCCGGCAGCGAGCCGCGGCCGCCGCGCACCGAGACGCGCACCGCGTCGCCGAGCCGCCCGCCCAGCGCCCCGACCGCGCTCACGTCCCGCCCGGCGGCGTCGGGCACCAGGAAGGGCAGCGGCCGCACCAGGTGCGGCGCGGTGGTCCGCGCGAGGACGGCGCGCTCGCGCGCGCTCTCCCGCGCCAGCCCGAGCTCGCCGTGCGCGAGGTAGCGCAGCCCGCCGTGCACGAGCTTGCTCGACCAGCGGCTGGTCCCCGCAGCGAGGTCGGCCCCCTCGAGCAGCACCACCGACAGGCCCCGGACGGCGGCGTCGAGCGCGACGCCCGCGCCGGTCACGCCGCCGCCGACGACCACGACGTCGACGTCCCCGCCGGTCAGCGCCTCGAGGTCGGCCGCGCGGCGGGCCGCGGTGAGGTCGGGACCACGTGCCGGTGAGCGGGTCACGGAACGGGTCCCGGCCGGGGCACCGGCAGACTGTAGCCGTGTCCGAGCAGCCGGAACTGACCGTCCAGGGGTGGGGACCCGGCAGCTCATCCGAGGGCGGGACCGAGCCCGACCCCGCCGCCGCGCTCCCCCGGGCCGCCCGCCGTCACCTGGCCAGGGAGCTGGGCTGGACCCCCCGCCCCACGCCGCCGGTCCCCGTCGACGAGATCCGGCTCGCGCCCTCCCGCCTGCCGGACGACGTCCGCGCGGCCCTGGTGGACCTGCTCGGCGAGGAGCACGTGCGCACCGACCGCGACGCCCGGCTGCGCCGGGCCGGCGGCAAGAGCTACCTGGACCTGCTGCGCCGGCGCGCGGGGGACGCCGCGGGCGCCCCCGACGCCGTCGTCCTGCCCGGCAGCACCGAGCAGACCGCGGCGCTGCTGGCGCTGTGCAGCGAGCGCGACGTCGTGGTCGTCCCGTTCGGCGGCGGGACGAGCGTCGTCGGCGGGCTGGCCGGCGTCGACCCCGACGACCGGCCCTCGCTGTCCCTGGACCTCGCGCGCATGGCGTCGCTGACCGACGTGGACGTCGCGTCCTCGCTGGTCACCGCGGGCGCGGGGATGCGCGGTCCGGCGCTGGAGGCGGCGCTGGCCGGGCACGGCCTGACCCTCGGTCACCTGCCGCAGAGCTGGGAGTTCGCCACCCTCGGCGGCTACGCGGCCACCCGCTCCGCCGGGCAGGCCTCCACCGGCGTGGGGCGCTTCGCCGACCTGGTGGCCGGGCTGACGCTGGCCACGCCGTCGGGCGTGCTCGAGCTCGGGCACCCGCCGGCGTCGGCCGCGGGACCGGACCTGCTGGGCCTGGCGCTGGGCTCGGAGGGGACCCTCGGCGTCGTCACCGGGCTGCGGCTGCGGGTGCGGCCGGCGCCGCGGGCCGCCGTCTACGAGGGCTGGTCGTTCCGCACCTGGGCCGCCGGGCTGGCGGGCCTGCAGCGGCTTGCGCGGCACGACCTGCTGCCCGACGTCGTCCGGCTCTCCGACCCCGACGAGACCCGCGCCACCCTGCTCAACGCCGACGGCGCCGGGGCCCGGCTGCTGCGCGGGTCGCTCCGGGCCCGCGGGCGCGCCGACGGCTGCCTGCTCGTCGTCGGCTGGGAGGGGCTCCCGCCGCTGGTCCGGGCCCGCCGGCGCGCGGCGGTGCCGGTGCTGCGCGAGCACGGCGCGGCACGGATCGGCCGGCGGGTCGGCGAGTCGTGGCGGCGGCACCGCTACGCCGCGCCCTACCTGCGCGACCGGCTGATGGACGCCGGGCTGCTGGTGGAGACGCTGGAGACGGCCGCCACCTGGACCGCGCTGCCGGCGGTGTACGACGCCGTCCGCGCGGCGCTGCGCGCCTCGCTCGGCCGCGGTGAGCGGCAGCCGCTGGTGATGAGCCACGTCTCCCACGGCTACGCCACCGGCGCCTCGCTCTACGTCACCGTGCTGGCCGACCGCGACGACGGCCTGCCGCTGCAGCAGTGGCTGGCGGCCAAGCGGGCGGCCACCGACGCGCTGCTGGCCGCCGGTGGCACGCTGACCCACCACCACGCCGTCGGGGCCGACCACCGCCCCTGGCTGGAGCGCGAGGTCGGCCCGCTCGGCGTCGAGGTGCTGCGGTCGGTCAAGCAGCGACTCGACCCCCGTGGGATCTGCAATCCGGGGGTTCTGCTCCCCGACTAGCCGACTCCTCGGCAGAGTCCTCGGCCGGGTCGGGGCACGCGGAGAGCGGCCGGTCGGGGGACGGGGCCCAGCCCGGCGGGGGCACGGCCGGTGGCGTCCCCGACCGCCGTCGCAGGGAGCGGGGCAACCGCGGGGACTCAGGCACCGGAGACCCGCAGCGCGTGACCGCCGGAGAAGACGTCGCCGGGGTCCACCGAGCGCTTGACGGCCAGCAGCCGCTCACCGTCCTGCTCGTCCCACGCGGCCAGCACCTCGCCGGGTCCCTCGACGTCGCCGAGGAAGTTGACCAGCGCGCCGGTCGCGGTCCACGGCGCCAGCGCGGCCAGCACGCCCCGGCCCACGTGCGGCACGACCTCGGCGAGCTCGGGCACCATCGGCGCGACCACGAACACCGACCAGGCGGCGTGCCGCCCGGTGACCGCGTTCGGGACGGGCGCCGGACGGCCCAGAGCACCGCCGAGCTGGCGGACCTCCACCATCACCAGCGGCACGTGCACCTCCGGCCCGGCGGCGGCGAGCAGCGCGTCGACGGTCTCCTCGGTCAGGTCGGCGAGCAGCGCGCCCTTCTCCCAGGCGGGCATCGGCTCGGTCGGGTCCATGTGCACCGCGTCGAGCGCGGTGGGCGGCAGCGGCCCGACCCCGCCGAGGAGCACCTCGCCGACGGCCTGCATCGGCGCGACCAGCGCGGCGGCGGCCTCCGGGTCGTCGCCGGCGTACAGGAAGCGCAGGTGCACCACGGTCTGGCCGCGCAGCGGCGGGGGCAGCTCCTCCAGGGGCGGCATGCGCAGGACGGCGACCGACGAGCTGGCCTCCTCCGGCAGGGTCGGCGCCCACGTGCGGTAGGCGTGCAGCACCGCGGCGGCGTCGCGCCCGGCGAAGAAGAAGCCACCGCCCACGAGCGCGGGCACGGCGTACAGCCGGAACTCCAGGGCCGTGACCACGCCGAGGGTGCCCTTGCCGCCGCGGACGGCCCAGAACAGCTCGGGGTCGGACTCGGCGGTGACGGTGCGCAGCTCGCCGTCGGCGGTGACGATCTCGACGGCGGTCACCGAGTCGGCGGCGAAGCCGAACCGGCGGCCGAGCGGGCCGAGGCCGCCGCCGAGGGTGTAGCCGACCACGCCGACGTCGGACGACGAGCCGCACAGCCCGACCAGCCCGTGCTCGGCGGCGGCGGCGAGCACCGTCGCCCACTTCACGCCGGCCTCGACGCGGGCGGTGCGCTGCACCGGGTCGATCCGCACGCCCTGCATCCGCGAGGTGGTGACCAGCACCGCGCCGTCGGCGTTGCGCACCGGCCCGTGGCCGGTGGCCTGGACGGCGACCGGCAGGCCGTGGGCGGTGGCGAACCGGACCGCGGCGACGACGTCGGCCGCGCAGACCGCCCCGACCGCGACCGCGGGCGTGTGGGTGACCGCGGTGTTCCAGGTGGCGACCTCGGCGGCCAGGCCGTCGTCGCCGGCGGCGAGCACCGGTCCGCGGACCTCCAGGCGGAGGTCGTCGACGTCGAGGGTGGAGGGGACGGTCAGGGTCATGGAGGGCCACCTCGGGCAGGGTCGGTCGGGCATCGGTTGACGGCGCAGACCCTGACGACGCGGCCTTGGCGGTCACTTGGAGAGGACTTGCACGTCTCGCATCCCCGGCCGCCCGGGTCGCGCCGCGCGGAAACCCCTCCCCATCCGGCCCCGGACCTGGGAGGATCCGGCCTCGTGCGGTACCGCGTCCTCGGGCCCCTCGAGGTCACGGGCTCCGATGGCCGGCCGGTCGACGTCGGCGGCGCCAAGCCCCGCGCCCTGCTGGCCCTGCTGCTCGCCGAGGCCGGGCGGGTGGTCGCCGTCGACCGCATCGTCGAGACGCTGTGGGGCGACGAGCCGCCGCCCACCGTCACCGGCACCCTGCAGGCCTACGTCTCCCACCTGCGGCGCGTGCTCGAGCCCGAGCGCGGCCCGCGCGAGCCGGCGACGGTGCTGCTCACCCGGGTTCCGGGCTACCGGATCGCCGTCGACGCCGACGACCTCGACAGCCTGCGGTTCGCCCGGCTGGTCGAGGAGGGCGACCGCGCCGCCGACACCGACCCGGCCGCCGCGGTGGCCGTCCTCGACCGCGCGCTGGAGCTGTGGCGCGGCGAGCCGCTGCCCGAGCTCGGCGACGGCCCGGGCGCGGCCGACCGGCACCGACTGACCGAGCTGCACGTGCGCGCCCGCGAACGCCGGTGCGACGCGCTGCTGGCCACCGGCCGGGCCGACGCCGCGGTCACCGACCTGCAGCGCCTGGTCGAGGAGCACCCGCTGCGCGAGCGGCTGTGGGCCCGGCTGGTGACCGCGCTCTACTCCGCCGACCGGCAGGCCGACGCCCTGGACGCGCTGCGCCGCTGCACCGAGCTGCTGCGCGAGGAGCTGGGCATCGACCCCGGCCCGGAGCTGCGCGAGCTCGAGCGCCGGGTCCTCCGCCAGGACCCCGCGCTGGCCCGCCGTGCGCCCCGCCCCGCGCTGTCGGTGGTCCCGCCGGCCCCGCCGCAGCCGGCCCCGCTGGCCGCTCCCGCCGACGAGTCGCTGGTCGGCCGCCGCGACGAGCTGGCCCGGCTGCGGACGGTCGCCGAGCGGGCCGCGGCCGGGCGTCCGGCCGTCGTCGTGCTCGCCGGCGAGGCCGGCATCGGCAAGACCCGGCTGGCCGAGGCGGTCGCCGCCATGAGCCGGGACGCCGGCTGGGCGGTGGCGGAGAGCCGCTGCGCCGACGACGCCGGCGCCCCGGCGCTGTGGCCGTGGACGCAGGTGTTCGAGCAGCTGGGCCAGGAGCCGCCGGCCCCGGTCGCCGACGACGGTGAGACCGACGCCGACGCCGCGCGCTTCCGGCTGTTCCAGGACGTGCGCCACCGCCTGGTCACCGCCGCCGGGGCCCGCCCGGTGCTCGTCGTCCTCGACGACCTGCAGGGCGCCGACGAGACCTCGGTGCAGCTGCTCGGTCTGCTCGCCCGCCACCTCCCCCGGGTGCCGCTGCTGGTCGTGGTCACGGTGCGCAGCGTCGGGGAGGACCTGCCCGAGGCGGTCGCCGACTGCCTGGCCCGGCTGGCCCGGGAGCCGGCGGCGGTCACGATCACCCTCGACGGCCTGACCGCCGACGACGTCGGGTCGCTGCTGGCCAGCCAGCTCGGGCGGGTCGGCGACCCCGGCCTGGCCGCCACGGTGCACGACCGCACCGCGGGCAACCCGTTCTTCGTCGTCGAGCTCACCCGCTGGATGCGCGGCGCCCGCGACCTGCGCCTGGACCGGGTGCCGGTCCCGCCGTCGGTGGGCGAGGTGCTGCGCACCCGGCTGGCCCGGCTGCCCGCCGGCGCCCGCCCGGTGCTGGAGCTGGCCGCCGTCGCGGGGCGCGAGGTGACCCTCGACCTGCTCCGGGCCGCCGGGGAGGAGGCCGAGGCCGCGCTCGCCGCCCTGGACGCCGCCACGGCCGCCGGGCTGGTCGGCGAGGGGTCGGCGCCCTGGAGCTGGCGGTTCACCCACGCCCTGGTGCAGGAGGTGCTCGCCGACGACCTGCCGGCGCTGCGCCGGGCGCAGCTGCACGCCCGGCTGGGAGCGGCACTGGAGCAGCGGGTGACCGGCGGCCGGGCCGACGACGCACTGGTCGAGCGGCTGGCCCACCACTTCGTCGAGGCCGCGCCGGTGGCCGGTCCCGAGCCCGGGCTGCGGTGGTCGACCGCCGCGGCGGAGGTGGCCCGCGCCCGGCTGGCCGACGGCGAGGCGGCCATGCGCACCCGGCGGGCGCTGCGGCTGCTGGACCCGGCCGCGCCCGGCGCCACCCGGACCCGGCACGACCTGCTCACCGCGCTGGGCAACGACCTGCTGCGCAGCGGGCAGCGCACCGAGGCGCACGAGGTGGTCGGCGAGGCCCTCGCGCTGGCCCGCGAGCTCGGCGACCGGCGCTGCATGCTGGAGTCGGCCGCCGTCTGGGGCTCGGTGACCCTGTGGAACTGGCGGCCGCACGGCGTCGTCGACACCGAGATGGTCGCGCTGCTGGAGGACCTGCTCGAGCACGGCGACGAGATCGCGCCCGAGGCGACCGACGCCGAGCGCGACCGGCTGACCGCGCGGCTGCTGGGCACCCTCGGCGTGGAGCTGGCCTTCAGCGAGGACCTGCAGCGCGGGGTGCGGTACGCCGAGCGGGCGGTGGCCCTGGCGCGCGGCGTCGGCGACCCCGAGCTGCTGGGCCGGGTGCTCAACAACTACTCGCTGGCGGTCTGGGGGCGCCCGGGGGCGGCGGAGCTGCGGCTGGCGGCCACCGACGAGGCGCTGGCGCTCGCCGGGCGCGGGCTGCCGCGGCGCACCGAGTTCTACGCCCGGCTGCACCGGGCCGCGATCCGGCTGCACCTCACCGACCGGGCCGGCTTCGAGGCCGACCTGGAGGCCGGGCGACGGCTGGCGTTCTCCCTGTCGGGGCCCGAGGTGCGCCCGCACGTGTTGTGGCAGCAGGCCGGCGCGGCCTGGCTGGCCGGCGACGCCGCCCGCGCCGAGGAGCTGACCACGGAGGCGCACGAGCTCTACCGGAAGGTGACGCCGCACTCCCGGCACGCCTACGCCGCGCACCAGTTCGCGCTGCGCCGCGGCGACGGGCGGCTGCCGGAGGCGATCGACCTCCTCGTCGAGACCGGCGACGAGGGCAACCCGCTGCTGCAGCTCATGGCGGTGCTGGCCGCCGCGGAGTCCGGGGACCTGGCCGAGGCCCGCCGGCTGCGCGCGCGGTGGGGGCGTACCCAGATCCGCGACTGGGCCAGCGACGTGGCGGTGCTGTTGCAGGCCGAGACCGCGCTGCACCTCGGCGACGAGCCCGAGGTCACCATGGCCACCGTCGCGCTGCTGCCCTTCCGCGGCCGTCAGGCGGTCCTCGGGACGCCGGCGTTCAGCCTGGGCGCCTACGACGAGCTGCTCGGCCGGATCGCCGAGGCCACCGGCGACACCGTGGCCGCCCGCGACTGGTGGGCCGGCGCCCGCGAGCAGGGCCGCCGGGTGGGCTCGCCGCACCAGGTGGCACTGGCCGAGTCGCACCTGGCCCGGGTGCCGGCCGAGGAGGCGCACCGCCCGCCCCGGCGCCGCCGGTCCGCGCCGTCCCGGCGGCCCGCCGTCGAGCCGCCGGTGCAGGAGCGTCCCGCTTAGCGGGTCACCTGGTCGTGGCGCGGCCGCCGTCGACGGGGATGACGGCGCCGGTGACGTACGCGCCGGCCCGGCTGGACAGGTAGACGACGACGCCGGCCATGTCGTCGGGGCGGCCGATGCGGCCCAGCGGCGAGCTGGCGGCGATCTCGGCGCCGCGCGCGGCCAGGGTGGCGGCCATCATCTTCGACTCGAAGGGCCCCGGGGCGACGGCGTTGACGGTGATCCGGCGCGGCCCGAGCTCCTTGGCGAGGTGGCGGGTGAGCTGGTGCACCGCGGCCTTGCTCGACGAGTACGCGTAGGTGGGCAGCACCGGCACCTGCAGCCCGTCGATGCTGCCGACGTTGACCACGCGGGCCGGGTCGTCGTCGGTGGCGGCGGCCTCCAGCAGCGGGACCATCGCGCGGGTCAGGAAGAACGGCGCCTTGACGTTGAGGTCGAGCACCTTGTCCCACGCCGCGGCGGGGTAGGTCTCGAACGGCTCGCCCCAGGTGGCACCGGCGTTGTTGACCAGCACGTGCACCCGCTCCTCGCGGCGGCCGACCTCCTCCGCCAGGCGCACGCACTCGGCCTCGGTGCTGACGTCGGCGGGGATCGACTCCACCCGGCCGAACGCCGACAGCTCGGCCACCGCCTGCTCCCCGGCCTCGGGCTTGCGGGAGCTGACGTAGACCGACGCCCCGGCCTGCAGCAGCCCGCGCGCCATCATCAGGCCGATGCCGCGGGTGCCGCCGGTGACGACGGCGACCTTCCCGGTGAGGTCGAACAGGTCCACGCGGTTCCTCCTGGGGTCGATCGACCGAGTGACCGGGGCGACCCGGACCGTCGGCCGTCCGGCCACTGTGCCAGCCTCTGTCCCCGTGAACGCCACGGCCCCCGCGTCCCTGGGCGTGACGAGCGAGGTCGGCCCGCTGCGGACGGTGATCCTGCACCGTCCCGGCGCCGAGCTGCGCCGGCTCACCCCGCGCAACAACGACCAGCTGCTGTTCGACGGCGTCCCGTGGGTGGCGCGCGCTCAGGAGGAGCACGACGCGTTCGCCGAGGCGCTCACCGGCCGCGGCGTCGAGGTGCTGTACCTGGGCCGGCTGCTGGCCGAGGTGCTCGACGACGCCGAGGCACGTGCGGAACTGATCGCCGCCGCCGTCGACGACCCCCGGCTGGGCGCCACCCTCAAGGACGCGGCGACCGCCCACCTCGCCGACCTCCCGCCCGAGGAGCTGGCCGGCACCCTCATGGGCGGGCTGGCCCACGACGAGCTGCGCGGCGGCCGCGGCCTGGCCTACCAGCTGATGGACCGGTCGGACTTCGTCGTCCCGCCGCTGCCCAACCTGCTGTTCACCCGTGACTCCTCGGTGTGGGTCGGCGACCAGGTGGCCATCACCTCGCTGGCGATGCCGGCGCGGCACCGGGAGAGCACGATCCTGCGCGCGATCGCCACCCACCACCCGCGCTTCGCCGGCAGCGGCCAGCTCTACGACGCCTCGCTCGAGCACCTCGAGGGCGGTGACGTCCTGCTGTTGGCACCCGGGGTGCTGGCCGTGGGCGTCGGGGAGCGGACGACGCCGGGCGGCGCGGAGCGGCTGGCCCGCCGGGTGTTCGCCCGCGGCCTGGCGCACACCGTGCTCGTGGTCCCCATCGCGCAGGAGCGGGCGACGATGCACCTGGACACGATCGCCACGATGGTCGACGTCGACGCGATGGTCATGTACCCGGCGGTGGCCGACTCGCTGGTCGCCTGGACGGTGACCGCCGGCGAGCAGCTCCCCGACGACGCCGACACCGTCGACCTCGCCGTGCGCGGGCCGCAGCCGTTCGTGGTCGCGGCCGCCGAGGCCATGGGCATCGACCGGCTGCGCGTCATCGACACCGGCCTGGACCCGGTCACCGCCGAGCGCGAGCAGTGGGACGACGGCAACAACACCCTCGCCCTGGCGCCGCGGCTGGCGGTGGCCTACGAGCGCAACACGGTGACCAACGCGGCGCTCGAGGCGGCCGGCATCGAGGTGGTGCGGATCGCGGGCTCCGAGCTGGGCAGCGGCCGCGGCGGGCCGCGCTGCATGTCCTGCCCCGTCTGGCGCGACCCGGCCGAGTGACCGGCACGGGCACCGGGACCGGGCGGCGCGCCGGCCGCATCGCGGGGCTCGGCGGCGGCCTGGTCGGCTGGCTGGTCTTCGTCGAGTTCACCAGCGGCGTGCTGCAGGGCTACTACGTCCCGCTGCTCACCGACGTCGCCCGGTACCTCGACATCAACGACGCCGACGTCAACTGGCTCGAGGCCGCCCAGCTGATGCTCTCGGCGATCGCGGTGCCGGTGCTGGCCAAGCTCGGCGACCTGCACGGCCACCGCCGGATGCTGCTGGTCTCGGCGGCGGTGACCGCGGCGGCGACGGTGGCCCTGGCGTTCGCGCAGGACTTCGGCGTCTTCCTCGTCGCCTGGGCGGTGCAGGGCGTCTACTCCGCCTGGCTGCCGCTGCAGGTCGCGCTCATCCACTCCCGGTCGCGCGGCCGGCCCGACGCGGCGGCGAGCACCCGCCGGGCCACCGGCATGATCGTCGCGGCGCTCCAGGCCGGCGCGATCGTGGGCGCCCTCGGCGGCGGGCAGGTCGGCGACGCCCTGGCCGGGCGGTTCTGGCTGGTGCTGCTCGTGCCCGGCCTGCTCGTCGTCGGCGTCTGCCTCGTCGTGCTGACCCGCGTGCCGGAGAGCACCGAGCGCGAGGGCGGGGACGTCGACGTCACCGGCGTCGCCCTGCTCACCGTCGTCCTGCTGGTCATCACCGGCGGGCTGACGTTCGTCCGGGTCAACGGTGCCGCCGAGCCGTGGCCCTGGCTGGTGACCGCGCTCGGCGTGCTGCTGGTCGTGCCGTTCGTGCGGTACGAGCTGCGCCGCGACGACCCGCTGGTCGACTTCCGGGTGCTGCGCTCCCCCAGCATGTGGCCGGTGCAGCTCACCGCCGGGCTCTTCGGCGTCAGCGTGCTCGGCGCCCAGGGCCCGCTGTCGACGTTCGCCCGCACCGACCCCGAGGTCTACGGCTACGGCCTGGGCCTGTCGACGAGCGAGGTGTCGATCGTCATCGGCGGCTACGTGGTGTCGATGCTGGTGGGCGCCAGCCAGTTCTCGCGGGTCTCGCAGCTGACCACCCCGCGGGTCACGCTCATCGGCGCGGCCGGGCTCACCGGCCTCGGCTACCTGTTGCTCGTGCCGCTGCACGACACGCTGCCGCAGGTCCTCGGGGCGATGGTGGTCGCGGGCCTCGGCTCCGGCGCGCTGGTCGCGGCGCTGCCGGCCGCGGCCGCCGCGGCGGCACCGCCCGGGCGCACCGGCGTCGCCACCGGGCTGACCAACACGACCAAGGTGCTGGGCGGGAGCTTCGCCTCCGCCGTGTTCGCCGTCGCCCTGGCCGCCGGGTCGGTGGGCACCGCAGGCTCCCTGGCGGGCTACGTCACGGTGTGGGTGGTCTGCGGGGCGACGGCGTGGCTGGCCGCGCTGTCGCTGGTGTTCGTGCCGCGGCTGGCGTTCTCCGACCGGCCGGAGGCCGCGGGCGTGCGGGAGGTGGCGTGAGGATCGCGCCGGCCGTCGCCGGCTGCGCGGCCGCGGTCGCGGTCACGGCCGCGCGCCGGGTCGCCCGGTTCCGTCCCGTCGAGGACCCGGTCCCGCCCGCGGACGACACGGGCCTGGACGCCGACGCCGCCGCGGCCCGCCTCGCCGAGCTCATCCGGATCCCGACCGTCTCCTCGCGCGACCCCGCGCAGGTCGACGCCGCCGCCTTCGGGCGGTTTCGGGACCGGCTGGCCGAGCTGTACCCGCACACGCACCGGGTGCTCGATCGCGAGGTCCTCGGCGACGGGGCGCTGCTCTACCGCTGGCGCAGCGGCACCGACCGGCCGCCGCTGGTGCTCATGGCGCACCACGACGTCGTCCCGGTCACCGGCCAGGCCTGGACCCGCGACCCGTTCTCCGGCGCGATCGAGGACGGCTGCGTGCACGGCCGCGGCGCCATCGACGACAAGGGCTCGCTGGTGGCTGTCCTCGAGGCGGTCGAGTCGCTGGCCGCGGCCGGCCACACCCCGGCGCGCGACGTGTACGTCTTCTCCGGCAACGACGAGGAGGTCCTCGGCGTCGGCGCGGAGCTGGCCGTGCAGGCGTTCCGCGACCGGGGCATCGTGCCGTGGGCGGTGGTCGACGAGGGCGGCGCCGTGGTGACCGGTGCCTTCCCCGGCGTCGCCGGGCAGATCGCCGTCGTCGGACTGGCCGAGAAGGGCCTGCTCGACTGCGAGCTGCTCACCACCGACCCGGGCGGGCACGCGTCCTCGCCGACCCGGGGCGGCGCGCCCGCCCGTCTCGCGCGCGCCGTCCTCCGGCTGGACGCCGCACCCTTTCCGCCGCGGTTGCACGACGTCGTGCTGGGGATGGTCGATGCCGCCGGCCGGCACGCCGCGGGTCCGCACCGGGCGCTGTTCGCGCACGCCGGCGCGCTGCGGCCACTGCTGGCGCGGGCGCTGGCGCGCGCGAGCCGGGAGGCCAACGCGCTGGTGCGCACGACCGTGGCGGTCACCGAGCTGGAGGGCAGCGGCGCGCGCAACGTGCTGGCCACCCGGGCGCGGGCGCACCTGAACGTGCGCATCGCGCTGGGCGAGACGGTGCAGTCGACCGTCGAGCGGCTGCGCCGGGTGGTCGCCGACCCCTCGGTCGAGGTGCGCGTGCTCTCGGGCACCGACCCCTCACCGGTGTCGCGGACCGACAACGACGCCTACGCAGCGCTCGGCGCCGCGGTGCGGGCGGTGTACCCGGAGGCGGCCGTGGCGCCGTACCTCATGGTGCAGGCCAGCGACGCCCGGCACTTCGCGCAGATCAGCGACAGCGTCTACCGGTTCATGCCCTTCGACCTCTCGCGGGCCGAGCTCGACGCGCTGCACGCCGCCGACGAGCGGATCACCGTCGCCGCCCTGCACCGGGGTGCGGTCTTCTTCCGGCACCTGATCCGCTCGCTCTGAGCACAGGACGCCCCTCCCCCGGGGAGGTGTCCCGAGCGCAGTCGTGCTCTGCCCACCATGCGGACCAGAGCACGAAGGGGGACCCGACCCGGTGGTCCCGCGGACGGTCGTGCTCTGCCCACAATGCGGACCAGAGCACGACCGTGCGCGAGGACTACCCGGGCGCCGGCGGGTCAGCGCAGCGTGACCTGACGGGAGAGCAGGCCGGCGCGGGCGCGGCGCTCGTCGGCGGTCAGCGGGCCGGTCGCGGCCAGCGCCTCCTCCAGCCGGGTGCCGAACTCGGCCGCCGGGCCGTTCCAGTCCTGCGCGGGGGTGTCGGCGGGCAGGTCCCACACCGGCACGACCAGCCCGTGCGCCCGGAACGCGCCGGCGTAGCGGGTCCCCTCGCCGAGCAGGAGCTGCTCGGCCGCGGAGAGCCGGGCCAGCGCGTCGAGCAGCGGCTCCTCGGCCTCGGGCCGCACCCAGCGCAGGTGCGCCCGCTCGTTACCCGGGCGCACCCAGTACGCCGCGCCCAGGCCGTCGAGCCGCTCGGTGGGCAGCACCGCCTCGTTGGCCTGCTGCAGACCGGCCCGGGCGGCCGGACCCGCGTCGGTGCCCTCCAGCCAGAAGCCGAAGTCCTCGTGCACGGTCACCTCGAGCGGCGCGGACAGGTCGAGCAGCTCCTGCAGCCGCGGCCCGGAGGAGCCGGCGGCGCCGATGGGACCCGGGTCGACCGGCGCGCCGGCCGGTGCCTCCAGCGCGGCGGCCAGGGCCGTGCCGAGGTCGCGGCTGACGTCGTCGGAGGAGGCCGTGAGCTGGACCCCGAGCAGGATCTCGCCGCTGCTGCGCACCAGCGCCGGCGCCCCGCCGGGCAGCACGCTGGCGAGGGTGACGTCGCGACCGTCGGCGGTCCTCAGCGGCGCGGTGGCGGCGGGCACCAGCTCGCGCAGCGCCACCCAGTCCGGCTCGCCGGGCAGGCCCTCGAACGGGCGGGTCACCGGCGGCGCGTAGCCCGAGCCGTGGCAGTGCTTGTACCGGCGGCCGGACCCGCACGGGCAGGGGGCCTTGGGGTTGACCCCCTCCTCGGTGCGGGCGGGCGCGGGACGACGGCGGGTCGCGGATCGAGCCATGCGGCCCAGCGTATGTGGGGCCCGGACGGGCGCCCGTGACACCTAGGCTCGGCAGCCGTGACCAGCTCGGCGCCGCCGCTCGACCTCACCGACCCGGCCGTCGTCGCCGACCCCTACCCCGCCTTCGCCGCCGCCCGGGCCGCCGCGCCGGTGCAGCGGCACGAGGGCCTGGGGCTGTGGCTGGCGTTCACCCACGCGGAGAGCAACGCCGTCCTGCGCGACCGCCGGCTGGGCCGGATCTGGCGGGACCGCACGCCGGAGGAGCGCTTCGGCTCCTTCAACCTGATCCACCGCAACGCCCTGCTGGAGATGGAGCCGCCCGAGCACACCCGGCTGCGCCGGCTGGTCAGCGCCGCCTTCGCGCGCGGGCACGTCGAGCGGCTGCGCCCGTGGGTGCAGCAGCTGGCCGACTCCCTCGTCGACGCGCTGGTCGAGCGGTCCGGCGGCACGGCGGAGGTCGACGTCCTCGCGGGGATGGCCGAGGAGCTGCCCGTCGCCGTCATCGCCGAGCTGCTCGGCGTGCCACAGGCCGACCGGCCGCTGCTGCGGCCGTGGTCCAACGCGATCGTGAAGATGTACGAGTACGGCCGCACCGAGGCCGTCGAGGACGCCGCCGAGCGCGCCGCCGCGGAGTTCGTCGGCTACCTGCGCGGGCTCGCGGCCGAGCGCCGCCGCAGCCCCGGCGAGGACCTGCTCACCCACCTGGTCACGGTGCGCGACTCCGACGGCGACCGGCTCACCGAGGACGAACTGGTCACCACCTGCATCCTGCTGCTGAACGCCGGCCACGAGGCGACGGTCAACGTCAGCGGCAACGGGCTGCTGGCCCTGCTCGAGCACCGCGACCAGCTCGCCCGGCTGCGCGCCGACCCCGCCCTGCTGCCGACGGCGATCGAGGAACTCATGCGCTTCGACTCACCGCTGCAGCTGTTCGAGCGCACCGCGACCGAGGACGTCGAGGTCGGCGGGGTCACCGTGCGGCAGGGTGAGAAGGTCGCCGCCCTGCTCGGCGCGGCCAACCGCGACCCCGCCGTCTTCGCCGACCCCGACCGGCTCGACGTCGGCCGCACCGACAACCCGCACATCTCCTTCGGTGCGGGCGTGCACTTCTGCATCGGGGCACCGCTGGCGCGGGTGGAGCTGCAGGCCTCCTTCGGCGCGCTGCTGCGCCGCACCAGCGACCTGCAGCTCGCCCGGCCGGCGCGGCGCCGTCCCGAGTTCGTCATCCGCGGGCTGGCCGAGCTGCCCGTCGTCCTGACCCGGTAGTGGCCGCCAGCCCGGAGCCGGCCGGCACCGCGGAGGTGCTCGCCCGGCTGCGCGGGCTGGCCGACCCCGCGCGGCTGGAGGGCATGGCCCGCTATGGCATCGGCGGCGCGCACGCCCTGGGCGTCACGGTCGCCGAGCTGCGGACCCTCGCGAGGGAGCTCGGCCGCTCCCACGAGCTGGCCGCGGGGCTGTGGGACTCCGGCGTCCACGAGGCCCGCATCCTCGCGAGCCTGGTCGAGGAACCGGCGGCCGTCGACGCGCGGCAGCTCGACGCGTGGGCGGCGGGGTTCGACTCGTGGGACGTGTGCGACCAGGTCTGCCAGAACCTGGTCCGGCACACGGCGTTCGCCTGGGACCGGGCACTCGAGTGGAGCGGGCGGGCCGAACCTTTCGTCAAGCGGGCCGGCTTCGCCGTCATGGCCGGGCTCGCGGTGGCGGACAGGAGCTCGGACGACGACCGGTTCGAGCCGTTCCTGCGGGCGGTCGCCGAGCGGGCCGACGACGACCGGCCGATCGTCCGCAAGGGGGCGAGCTGGGCACTGCGGCAGATCGGCAAGCGCAGCCCCGGCCTGCACGCCCGCGCGGTCGAGACGGCGCGAGGGCTCCGGTCGGGCGGGCGCGGTGCCCGCTGGGTCGGCGCGGACGCGCTGCGCGAGCTGGAGCGGCGTCCTCCCCGGCGCGGCCACGCGGCGGAGCCGGACCGGTGACGGCACGGCGAGACGCGGCGATGGCCGGCCTGGTCGAGGACGCCGGTCCCGCGCTGCTGCGCACCGCCGTCCTGCTCACCGGGGACCGGCGGGCGGGCGAGGACCTGGTGCTGGGGGCCCTGCTCCGCGCCCGGCGCCGGTGGACGGCGGCGCAGGTGGTCGCCGACGTCCCCGACCCCCTCCCCGACGGGCGGGCCGAGGAGCTGCGGACGGCCTTGGAGGCGCTGGAGCCCCGGGTGCGGACGGCGCTGGTCCTGCGGCACGCCGACGACCTGCCCGAGGAGCAGGTGGCGCGGCTGGTGGGCGGCCCGGTCGGCACGGTGCGTGACGACCTCGCCCGCGGCCGGGCGGCGCTGGCCGCGGCCGGCGCGGACGGCGGCGCCGCGCTCACCGCCCGCCTGCACGCCCTGGCCGGCGAGCTGACCTGGCCGGACCCGACCGTGTCCCCGGACGCGGTCGCCGCCGCGTACCACCGGCAGCGGCGCGCCCGCGCGGGCGTCCTCGTCGCGGCGGCGCTGGTGGCCGGGGCGCTGGTGGCCGGGGCGCTGGTGGCCGGAGGACCGGCCGCCGTCCGGTCGCTGACGACGGCCTCCGGCGGGGCGACCGCGGCGAGCCCGGACGGGCCGGCGGCGAGCCGGGGAGCCGTCGAGGAGCTGGTCGTCGAGCCCCGCCTCGAGGCCGCCGTCGCCCGGCTCGGTGCGCCGCTGACCCTCACCTCCCCCGCCGAGTGGGACCGGTGGCTGCCCGGGGGCCGGCCCGTCGATGCGGCGCCGGAGGACGGCGACGGCTGCCCGCCGCTGGCCGAGCGGCTCACCGCGGCCCTCGGGGTGCCGATGGACCACCGGGCCGGCGAGCTCCCGCGGGGCCCGGTGGGCTGCACGTGGGGCCCGGGTCCGGTGCGACTGTCGGAGGGCGGTCCCTACGACTACGCGCAGGTGGTCGGCGTCGGCTTCGTCGCGGACCCGGACGGGACGGCGATCGACCGGCTGCGGACCGCCCTGCTCCCCGGGGACGTCGGCCGCGACGAGCCGTGCCTCGCGGCCGACGTCCCCGGCGGCGGCGCACTCATCGGCTGCACCGGCACGGGCGGGCTGTCCACGACGCCGCTGGTGCTCGCCGTCCCCGACGCGCGCGGGGCGGGGGTGTGGGTCCTGTCGGCGAGCGTGCAGCACGGAGCCGGGCGGTCGGCGGCGGAGGTGCTGGCCGTCCTGGTGGAGGCGGTGCGCACGGTCTACGGCTGACGGCGGCGCGGCGCCGCCGGGTCGGACGGTTCCGTCCGGCCGGGGACTGCCGCGTGTGGAACGTGAGCGGAGTCACTGGCACGATGCCGCCATGCGCGGGCTCATGCAGGACTTCCCTCTCACGATCGACGCGATCTTCCGCCACGTCGAGCAGCACTACGGCGACGGGACGATCGCGACCAACAGCCCCACCGGGGTCCACCGGGTGACCTACGCGGAGTGGGCCGAGCGCACCCGGCGGCTGGGTGGCGTCCTGGACACGCTCGGGATCAGCGCCGACGGCCGGGTGGGCACCTTCGGCTGGAACAGCCAGCGCCACCTGGAGCTGTACTTCGCCGCGCCGTCGACCGGCCGGGTCCTCCACACGCTCAACATCCGGCTGTTCCCCGAGCAGCTCACCTACATCGCCAACCACGCCGAGGACGAGGTCGTCTTCGTCGACCGCACGGTGCTGCCGCTGCTGTGGCCGCTGATCGACACGATGAAGACCGTCCGGCACGTGGTGGTCATGGACGACGGCGGCGACAACGAGATCCCCGACGACCCCCGGGTCGCCGACTACGAGGCGCTGCTGGCCGAGGCCTCCCCGGTCGAGTTCCACGTCACCGACGAGAACAGCGCCGCCTCGATGTGCTACACGTCGGGCACCACCGGCAACCCCAAGGGCGTCGTCTACTCGCACCGCTCGACGTGGCTGCACACCATGGGCGTGCTGCAGCCCAACGCCTTCGGCCTGAGCATCCGCGACGTCGCGATGCCGGTCGTGCCGATGTTCCACGCCAACGCCTGGGGCATCGCCCAGGCCGCCCCGGCCGCCGGCTCCTCGCTGGTCATGCCCGGCCCGATGATGCAGCCCGAGGCGCTGGCCAAGCTGATCGTCGAGGAGGGCGTCACCTTCACCGCCGGCGTCCCGACCATCTGGCAGGGCGTGCTGCCGCACCTGGCCGGCAAGCCGCACAAGCTGCGCGACATCGGCTGCGGCGGCTCGGCCGTGCCCAAGGCCCTCTCCGAGGCCTACCGTGAGCAGGTCGGACTGCCGATCCTGCAGGCCTGGGGCATGACCGAGACCCACCCGGTCGCCTCCTCGGGCATCCTGCCGCCCCGCTTCGACGACCTCGACGACGCGGCCAAGGCCGACCAGCGCGCCCGCGCCGGCATCCCGTTCCTCGGCGTGGAGGCCCGCATCGTCGACGCCGACTCGCTGGAGCCCCAGCCGTGGGACGACAAGGCCACCGGCGAGCTGCAGGTCCGCGGCCCGTGGTGCGCGCAGGACTACTACAACCCCGACGCCGGCGTCGTCCTGACCACCGACGACGGCTGGATGCGCACCGGTGACGTGGCGGCGATGGACGCGTTCGGATCGATCCGGATCGCCGACCGCACCAAGGACCTCATCAAGTCCGGCGGCGAGTGGATCAGCTCGGTCGACCTCGAGAACGCGATCATGAGCCACCCGAAGGTGAAGGAGGCCGCCGTCGTCGGCATCCCGCACCCCAAGTGGGACGAGCGGCCGCTGGCCTGTGTCGTGCTCAAGGAGGGCGAGACCGCCACCGAGCAGGAGATCCTCGACCACCTCCGGCCGCAGGTGGCCAAGTGGTGGATGCCCGACGCCGTCGAGTTCATCGACGAGGTGCCCAAGACCAGCGTCGGCAAGTTCTCCAAGAAGGACCTGCGCTCCCGCTTCGCCGACCACCCCGTCTCGGGCTGAGGTCCGCAGCGCCCGGTCCGTGCCCGTCCGCGGGCCGGGCGCGGACCGGGGTCAGCGCACGAAGGCCGGCCCGCCGGTCTCGCTCACCATCGGGCGGCCGGCCGCCTCCCACCCGCCCATGCCGTCACCGACGTTCACCGCGTCGTAGCCGTTGTGGTTCAGCCAGGCCGCCACCCGCGCCGAGCGGCCGCCGCTGCGGCAGACGACGTAGAGCGGGTCGGCGTCGGGGACCTCGCCGAGCCGCGCGGGGACCTCGCCCATCGGGATGTGCGTGGCGCCCTCGGCGTGGCCGGCGATCCACTCGCCGTCCTCGCGGACGTCGAGCAGCACGGCGTCCTCGGGGACCTCGGCGGCGGACACGGTCGGGACCTGCTGCGGCATCACGCCGCCCATGGTCCCAGGCCCGGCGGGTGCGGGCCGGACTGCGCGGGGGCCGGCCCCGACGGGCACGCGTCCCCGGTCCGCCGCCGCGCACGGCACCCGGCGCGCGGACCGCGCTCCCCGCGGGGGCTGGGAGGATGGGGGCGATGTCCGCTCCTCCCGCGCCCCCGGTCCACGAGCCGGCCTGGTCGCTGTCGCGCTCGGCGATCTGGCTCTGGGTGACCGAGGGCGTGATCGGCACCCTCGTCTACGGCGTGCTGGTGGGCCTCGGGGTGCTCCTGGTGCCCGCGTCGGCGGGCGGCCCGGTGCCGGTGCTGCGCTGGCTGCTGCCGCTGCTGGTCGCCGTGTACGCCGTCGTGGCGATCGGCATCCGCCCGTGGATCCGGTACCGCGTGCACCGGTGGGAGGTCACCGCGGAGACCGTGCACACCCTCACCGGCTGGCTGACCCGCACCTGGACGCTGGTGCCGGTCGCCCGGATCCAGACCGTCGACGTCACCCGGGGTGTCCTGCAGCAGCTCTACGGCCTGGCCAGCGTCGCGGTGCTCACCGCCTCCTCGCAGGGCACCGTGCGGGTGCCGCACCTGGAGGTCGCCGTGGCCGAGCGGGTCGCCGAGGACCTCGCCCGCCGGGCCGAGCAGGTGCGGGACGAGGCGACGTGAGCGAGCCCGCGCCACCGCCGCCGTTCCCGCAGCAGTTCCCGGCACCGTTCCCGGCCCGGCTCCCACCGCCGGTGCCGCCCGGGGACGCCGCGGCCGCCGCGGCCCGCCGCACCTCGCCCCTCGTGGTCCTGGTGCACACGGTCACCTTCAAGCAGGCCCGGCAGGTGGTGCCGGCGGCGATCCCCGTCGTGGCCGCGGTCGGCATCGACGGCCCGGGCGTCGTCGCCGCGCTGGTCGTGGTCGTGACGGCGCTGTCGCTGCTGTTCGCGGCGTTGACCTGGTGGCGCACGACCTACGCCGACACCCCGTCGGCGGTGGTCGTCACCCGCGGCCTGCTGGCCCGGTCGGTGCGCACGGTGCCCAACGACCGCATCCGCGGGGTCGAGGTCGAGGCGCCGGTGCTGCACCGGTTGTTCGGGCTCGTGCGGGTCCGCATCGACGCCGCGGCGGGGACGGCGACCGGCGGCGACGAGGAGGTCGTCGTCGACGGCGTCCCGCGGGCCGAGGGCGACCGGCTGCGCGTCTCCGTGCTCACCCACCGCCGCGCGGCCCGGCCGGCGCCGGCGGACGTCGATCCCTCGGCACCGCCGGTGGAGCCCGCGGAGGAGGAGCTGGCCCGCTTCGACCCGCGGTGGCTGCTGTACGCGCCCCTGGTCGCCAGCTATCTCGCGGTGCCGCTGGCCGCGGTCGGCGCGCTCTCGCGGCTGCTGCAGGAACTGCCCCGGGACCTGCGGCCCGACCTCGACGGCCCCGACCTCAGCGACGTGCGCATCCTCGTCGTCGTCGTCGCCGTCGGCCTGGTGCTGCTGGCCGTCGGCGCGGTGCTCGGGGCGGCGGTGGTCAACTGGGGCTTCCGGCTGGTGCGCCGCGGCGGGTCGCTGAGCGCCGTCCGCGGGCTGGTCACCCGCCGGCACACCGAGCTCGAGGTCGACCGGATCCGCGGCGGCACGCTCGCCGAGGGGCTGGGCATGCGGGCGGTGCGGGCCGCCCGGGTCAACGCCCTCGTCACCGGGCTGGGCGCGGCCAGCCGGCGCGGGCAGCTGTTCCCGCTCGGGCCGCGGGCGGAGGCCGTCCGGCTGCTGGGCCTGCTGGTCGACGACCCCGGGCCGCTGGCCGCCCACCCACCGGCGGCGCGGCGCCGCGCCGTGGTGCGGGCGGTGGTCACGGGGCTCGCCGTCGCCGCGGCCGGCGCGTGGCTGCAGGCGGCCACCGGGTTCTGGGGCCTGCTCGCCGTCGGGGGCGTCCTCACCGTGCTCGGCGTGCCGCTGGGTCTGGGCCGCTACGCCGCGCTCGGGCACACGGCCGGCCCGCGGTCGTTCAGCGTGCGCAGCGGGCTGCTGGTGCGCGAGCAGGCGGTGCTGCAGCGGCGGGCCGTCGTCGGCTGGCAGGTGCGCCAGACGTGGTTCCAGCGCCGGGCCGGCCTGGCCACCGTCGTGGCCTGCGTGGGCGCGGGCACCGGCGGCTACGCGGCGGTCGACATGGCCGCCGCCGACGTCGCGGCGTTCACCGCCGCGGCCTCCGGGCCCTGGGCCACCGCGCCCGGTCCCCGGGACCGCCCCGCCGGCTGACCCTGTCGCGTCGCTGGCCCGACGGGGCCAGTTCACCGGAACCGGCGCGTGTCGATCATCCCGTCGGGTAGCCGGGGCGCGATGACGACCGCGCCGCGGCACGTCCGCCGCTCAGCCCGGCCCGCCGGTCCCCGTGCCGAGACCGACGCGGCCGGCCAGTGCCGCGGCCTCGACCCGGGTGGCCACCCCGAGGCTGCGCAGCAGCGCGGCGACCAGCCGCTTGGCGGTCCGCTCGGACACGTGCAGCGTGGTGGCGATGTCGACGGTGCTGGTGCCCTCGGCCACCAGCCGCCACAGCCGCCGCTCGTCGCTGGTCAGCCGGTCGGCGACGCCCTGCTCCCCGGTCGGCGCGGCGTCGTCGAGCAGCTGGCGCAGCAGTGCCTCGGGGACGACGGACCAGCCGTCGAGGACCGCCAGCAGCGGCCGGACCAGGTGCTCGGGGTCGGCGGTCTTGGGCAGGAACCCGGCCGCGCCCGCGCGCAGCGCCTCCAGGGCGGCGTCGGCCTCGGCCAGCCCGGACAGCGCCACGACCCGCACCACCGGGTCGGCGCGGCGGATCGCGGCGATCGCCCGCACGCCCCCGGGCGGTGGCATGTGCAGGTCGACGACGGCCACGTCGGCGTGGTGCCGGCGGACCATCGCCGCGGCCGCGGAGGCGTCGTCGGTGGTGGCCACGACGCGGACCCGGCCATCGCTGACCCCGGGCAGCAGCAACGACAGCCCCCGGCTGAACAACGGGTGGTCGTCGACGACCACCACGTCCACGTGCTCCTGACGCTCAGTCCCGGCGTCGGTCCCCACGACCCTCCCCACCCGGCCCGTCGCTCGGCGCGCCGGCCGAACGCACCCGGAGGTGCCCGTGACCCTGGCTCCCGACACCCCCCGTACCGCCCGGACCGGTTCCCCCTGGCTGCTCACCGACCTGGCCCGGGTGGTGCGCGACCACGTCGTCCGCGCCGCCCGGGGGGCACGTCCCGAGTCGGAGCCGCCGCCCACACCCGAGGGTGCCCTGCTCGCGGCCATGTGTCACGACATGCGCAGCCCGCTGGCCTCGCTCGAGGCGCTGCTCGGCACGCTCGACCGCACCGCCGACGGCCGCGAGGTGCTGGCGCTGGCCCGCGCCCAGACCGCGCACCTGTCGTCGATGCTGCGCACCGCCGACGCCAGCGCCGGGGCGACGCGGCGCGCCGCGGGCGGCCGGCTGCTCGGCGACGTCGTCCGCGCGTCCGTCGCGGCCTCCGGCCTCCCCGCCGGGCAGCTGACCCTGGCCCTGCACGACCGGGCCTGCGGGGTGGGGGTGGCCGACGCGCGGGTGCAGCGGATCCTCACCAACCTGCTGGAGAACGCCCACCGGCACGGCGACGGCGCGGCGGTGCTGCTCTGCGTGACCTGCCGGGGCGGCTGGGTCCTCCTGGCGCTGACCCAGGACGTCGCCCGTCCCGACCGGGTCGTGCAGTACCTGCGCCCGGGCACCCCGCCGGTCGACCTCACCGGGCTGGGGCTGTGGTCGGTGCAGCGACACGCCCGCGACCTCGGAGGGCGGGTGACCTGGGCGGTCACCGAGGTCGGGCTGACCCTCCGCGTGGAGCTCCCCGACCGCTGACGGAGGACCCCCTGCCCCCCACCACTCGCAGGCTCGTGGCGGGGCCCTGCAGGGGACCGGACCACGTGGCCGGCGGGCCGACGAACGGAATGGCACCGAGGGGCCAGGGGACGGCACCGGTGGGCCACCGCCCGCGGGCAGGTCCGGGGTGTCACCGCAGCCGCGGTGTCGCGACGACGCAGCCATGCCCGACGTGAGGGAGAGCCCGTGTTCACGCACACCCACGCCCTGCAGTACGAGGCCAAGCCCGACGGTCCGGACCCGGACTTCGCCCGCAAGATGCAGGAGATCCTCGGCGGTCAGTGGGGCGAGATGACCGTCGCCACCCAGTACCTGCTGCAGGGCTGGAACTGCCGGCTGCCCGGCAAGTACAAGGACATGCTCCTCTCGATCGGCACCGAGGAGCTGGCCCACGTCGAGATGATCATCACGATGATCGACCGGCTGCTCGACCACGCGCCGCTCAAGCCGGACTCGGCCGACCGCACCAAGGAGGCCGCCGCCGGCTACGGGCAGCACAACCCGCAGCACCTCATCCAGAACGGCCAGGCGGCGTCGTACATGGACAGCATGGGCAACCCGTGGACCGGCGCCTACGTGACCGCCAGCGGCAACCTCATGGCGGACTTCTACTACAACGCCACCGCCGAGATGCAGGGCCGGCTGCAGGTGGCCCGGCTCTACAACATGACCGACGACCCGGGCGTGAAGGACCTGCTGCGCTTCCTCATCACCCGCGACCACATGCACCAGCAGCAGTGGCTGGCCGCCGTCGAGCAGCTCAAGGAGGACGGCCTCGAGGGGCTGCCCGTGCCCGAGGCCTTCCCGCTGGACGAGGAGGTCGGCGACCTGGGCTACACCTTCATCCAGGCCTCCGACGGGCCCGAGGCCGCCAACGGCCGGTGGGCCTCCGGACCCTCGATCGACGGCCGGAGCACCTTCCGCGCCGCGGCCATCGAGGCCACCGCCGACGGCCCGACGCTTCCCCCGGGCGACCCGCGGCTCTACAGCACGCCGCAGACCGAGGCGCACACGATGCTGCAGAAGGCCAAGGACCTCCTGAAGTGACGTCCTGACGTCGAACCACCGCGCCGTCGCCGTGCCGGTGGCCGGGCCGTCCCGCGGTCCGGCCGCCGGCCCGGCGGGCGCACGCCGATGACCCGGCACCCCTCACGGAGGCCCCCGTGCACCTGCCCACCCCCGCCGTCGTGCTGACGGCGGTCTACGCCGCGGCGCTCGCCGTCGCCGTCGCCGGCGCCCTCGCCGGCTCGGCCCGCGAGGCGCTCGCCGGCCTGGTCGTCCTCACCGCCCTCGCCGCCCGCTGGGCGGTGCGCCGCTCGCGCCGTGCGGTCCCCTCGACCGGGGCCGCCGTCGCGACGGTCGACGCCGCCCTGCCCGACGCACCGCTGGCCGACCCGGTACCCGCCGTCCGCGCCGCCTGATCCCCGTCCCCGGGGCGATGATCAGGTGACCTGATCGTCGGGCGTCCTCCCTCACCGCGCACCGTGAGGGAGGACGCCCCCCCCCCCCCCCCCCCCCCCCCCCCCCCCCCCCCCCCCCCCCCCCCCCCCCCCCCCCCCCCCCCCCCCCCCCCCCCCCCCCCCCCCCCCCCCCCCCCCCCGGCGAGGGAGGACGCCCGGAGGTGAGGGAGGACGCCGCGCCGGGCCGGAACGCGCGAGGCGCGCGCCCCCCGCAGGGGACGCGCGCCTCGACACGTGAGGTGCTGGAACGGCCCCGTGCCGAACCCGGCACGGGGGCCCTTCCTCAGTGCTGGACGGCCTTCTCCGCCCCGATCCCGGTGAGCGAGCGGACCTCGAGCTCGGCGTTCTTGTCGAGGTCGGGCTTCTCCTTGGACAGCACCGTGCCCAGCCAGCCGAGGAAGAACGACAGCGGGATGGACACGATGCCCGGGTTGTTCAGCGGGAACCAGGAGAAGTCGGCGTCCTGGAGCAGCGACGGCGACAGCCCCGTGGCCGGGTTGACCGGCGCTCCCGAGACCACCGGGGAGAAGATGATCAGCACGATGCAGGTGATCAGCCCGCCGTACATCGACCACAGCGCGCCCTGGGTGGTGAACCGCTTCCAGAAGAGCGTGTAGAGGATCGTCGGCAGGTTCGCCGAGGCGGCCACCGCGAACGCCAGCGCCACGAGGAAGGCGATGTTCAGCCCGGCCTGCAGCGCCAGGATGCCCAGGCCGATCGAGATCGCCCCGATGACGACGGCGGTGATGCGGGCGACCCGCACCTCGCCGTTGGGCGGCACGTTGCCCTTCTTGATCACCGACGCGTAGACGTCGTGGGCGAAGGACGCCGACGCGGTGATGGTCAGGCCCGCGACCACGGCGAGGATCGTCGCGAACGCGACGCCGGCGATGATGCCGAGCAGGATCGTCCCGCCCAACTCGAAGGCCAGCAGCGGTGCCGCGGAGTTGACCGCACCGGGCGCGCCGAGGATCCGCTCCGGGCCGACCAGCGCGCCGGCGCCGTAGCCGATGACCAGGCTGAACAGGTAGAAGACGCCGATCAGCCAGATGGCCCAGACCACCGAGCGGCGGGCGTCCTTCGCCGTCGGCACGGTGTAGAAGCGCATCAGCACGTGCGGCAGGCCCGCCGTCCCGAGGACCAGGGCCAGGCCGAGGGAGACGAAGTCCAGCTTCGAGGTGTTGGTGGCGCCGTACTGGGCCCCCGGGGCGAGGACGTCGCGGCCCTCCACGGCGTTGGCCTGGGCCCCCCCGAGCAGCTCGGACACGTTGAACCCGAACTCCGCCAGCACCCACAGCGTCATCACCAGCGCGCCGGCGATGAGGAGCGAGGCCTTGATGATCTGCACCCAGGTGGTGCCGCGCATGCCGCCGACCAGCACGTAGATGATCATCAGCGCGCCGACCAGGACGACCACCAGGGCCTGCGCGGCCTCACCGGTCACCCCGAGCAGCAGGGTGACCAGCCCGCCGGCCCCTGCCATCTGCGCCAGCAGGTAGAACAGCGACACGGCCAGCGTCGAGATCGCCGCCGCGGTGCGAACCGGCCCCTGCCGCATCCGGAAGGCCAGGACGTCGGCCATGGTGAACCGCGCGGTGTTGCGCATGAGCTCGGCGACCAGCAGCAGCGCCACCAGCCAGGCGACGAGGAAGCCGATCGAGTACAGGAAGCCGTCGTAGCCGTAGACGGCGATGGCGCCCGCGATGCCGAGGAACGACGCCGCCGACAGGTAGTCGCCCGCGATGGCCAGGCCGTTCTGGGTGCCGCTGATGTTGCGGCCGGCGGCGTAGTAGTCGGCGGCGCTCTTGTTGTTCCGGCTGGCGCGGAAGGTGATGACCAGCGTGACGAGCACGAACGCGCCGAAGATCGTGATGTTGACGGCCGGGCTGCCGATCGTGGCGTCGGCGGCGAGCAGCTCAACGGACACGCCGGGCCCCCTTCGACAGGTCGGCGCCGCCCGCGGCCGTGTGCGCGCCGCCCCCGGCGTACTCGTGGTGCTCGAGCCGCTCACGCATCTCGTCGGCGATCGGGTCGGTGCGCCGGTTGGCGTGCACGACGTAGAGGTGCGTGATCACGAACGTCGAGACGAACTGCCCCAGCCCGAGCAGCAGCCCGATGTTGATGTTGCCGACGACCCGGGTGTCCATGAAGTCCGGCGCGTAGGTCGACAGCAGCACGTAGAGCAGGTACCAGGCCAGGAAGGCCACCGTCATCGGGAACGCGAAGCGACGGAAGCGCCGGCGCAGCTCGGTGAACTCCGGCGAGTCCTGCGCCTGCCGGTACTCCTCAGGCGTCAGCAACCGCCGTTCGGCGGGATCGGTCACGGGTGGCCCCCTCGTAGCGGACGTCGTCGATCTGTGACGGCGCTCACCCTAAGTGGTGGGCGGTCGGGTCGCGAACGACCGCCGCGGAGCCGTGACCTGAGCTTCTGCGGTCCGTAACGCCGCGGGAACCGGAGGGCGGTGCGATGGGGCATGACCGCAGCGGGGTCCACGGCGACCACACCCCCGACGGCCCGCTCCCCGGTGTCCGGCGTCCCCGACCCCGTGCTGGAGCACGCCTGGCACCCGGTCGCCCTCTCGCGCGACCTGCGGCCGGGCGGCTGGCTGCAGGTGCGCCTCCTGGGACGGACCTGGCGGCTGCACCGCGGCGCCGGCGGTCTGGCGACCGACCCGCCGGCGTGGGGGGTGCGGGAGCGGCTCGGCGTCGTCTGGCTGGCGCCCGCGCGTCCGCGGGACGTCCCGCCGGAGCTGCCCGGGCACGCGGACCGGCGGTTCGTCCGCCGCTGGCTGCCGCCCGCCCGGTCGGCGGGTCCGGCCGGTCCGCTGGCCGACACGCTGCTCGACCTGGCGCGCTCCCCCTCCGGGCACGCGGCGGCCTCCGTCCTCCGGGCACCGTTCCCGGTGCGGCTGCGGCTGGACCTGCCCGCCACCGGAGCGGCGCGGACGGTGCTCCACCTGCTGCACCCCGAGGACGCCGACTCCACCCGCGTCTACACCTGCCTGTTCCTGGCCGCCGGGCACGGCCGCCCGCTGCCCGGGCCGGACGACGTCGCCGCGGAGGTCGCCCTCCAGGAGCGGGTGCTCGCCGAGGCCCTCGCCCGCCACGCGCGACCGGCCGCCTACGCCTCCGGGCGGTGCCCGCACACCTCACCGGGCGGTGCCCGACCCCACGCTGCAGGGTGAGGTCGGGCACCGCGCGCCGCGGCCCGGTCGTGGACCCGCCCCTACGCGGCGGGCAGCTCCTCGCCGCACGCGGCGCAGACGGTCGGCGGGTCCTCGTCGGCCACCCGGCCGCACGCCGGGCACACCCGGTGCAGCCAGCACGCGGGGTCCCCGCCCTCGTCCGCGCCGCGGTCCACGGCGACCGGCCGGGGACCGGCGCCGACCGCCGCGGTGAACGTGGCGAGCGCGTCCAGCACGCCGGCGCGGCGCTCCTCCGGCACCGCGGCCAGGGCGGCCCGCAGCTCGGTCAGCCGCAGCCGGTCGTAGCGGTCGAGCAGCTCCTCGCCGGCCGGGGTGAGCCGCAGGCTGACCGCGCGCCGGCTGGCCGGTGAGGGCCGGCGGTCGACGAGCCCGGCGGTGACCAGCCGGTCCACCAGCCGGCTGGTGGTGGAGACGCCGGCGCCGACGCCCCGGGCCAGCTCGGCGAGCGGGACGTCGGGGCACCGGCGCAGGACGGTGAGCGCCCGCAGCTGGACCACCGAGACCGGTCCGAGCGCCGACGCCGCCCGGGTGGAGATCCCCACGACGGCCCGTGCCAGGTCGAGCAGGACCTCGTCCCCGTCCACGACCCCTCCCAGAGTGTTGCAGTACGGCAACAGTTGGCCTGGCGCACCGGTGGTCGGGTAACCGTACGGCACGGGATCCCGAGACGAGGAGGACGAGCATGCCCCGCACCGCGATCGCGGTCCCCGCCGCGCTGGTCCTGGCGCTGTGTGCCTGCAGCGCCGAGGAGCCGCTGTCGGTCCCCGGACCCGAGGTGTCCGGAGGCGCGATCGGCCCGGACGCCGCCGTGACCGGTGACCTGTCGGTCCTGCAGGTCCAGGTCGAGTACCCGCTCGACGGGGTGTACGAGGAGGGCGAGGACGCCCGGCTCTTCCTCGGCATCGCCAACAGCGGCGGCACCGCCGACACGCTGGTCGACGTCCGGGGCGAGGCCTTCGCCGACGCGATGGACGACGACGGCGGCGACATCGAGGTCCCCGTCCCGGCCGACGACAACGTCTACGTCGGTGCCGAGGGCGCGCCGACGATCACGCTCGTGGACCTCGAGCGGTCGCTGCGGTCGTCGCAGTCGGTCCCGGTCACGTTCGTGTTCGAGCGGGCCGGCGAGGTCTCGGTGGACGCGATGGTCGCCGCCGAGGGCCAGACGCCCGCCCCGCCGTTCGACGTCCCCGACCCCGCCGACGACGTCAGTCCGTGACGACGGCCTCCCCCCGCCGTCCGGCCACCGCGCCGCGGCGGCTGGGATGCTGGAGGGCGTGCCGTCCCTCTCCGGTGACCGCGGCCGAGCCCGTCGCCGCCTCGCCCTGACCGCCGCGACCCTCGCCGTGCCCGCCGGCTTCCTCGGGCGCGCCCTGTGGGGCCTGCCGACGGCGATCGGTGCCGGACGGCGGGAGATCCGCCCCACCGTCGCCGGCTCCCCGCAGTGGTCGGAGGGCAGGTTCCACAACACCCTCCCGACGCCGGCGCTGCCACCGCCCAACGCCCGCCGCGGGCTGCTGCGGCAGTGGCACGACGACCGGCACGTCGGCCTGCCCGGCGGTCCGGTGCCGCTGGCCCGCCCGGAGATCCCCGCGGAGGCCGGCGACCTCGCCGTGACCTGGTTCGGGCACTCCAGCGCGCTGCTCGAGGTCGACGGCGCCCGGGTGCTCGTCGACCCGGTGTGGGCGTTCCGCGTGTCGCCGTCGCCGGTGTTCGGCCCGACCCGGCTGCACGAGCCGCCGGTGCCGCTGGAGTCGCTGCCGCGGGTCGACGCGGTGCTCGTCTCGCACGACCACTACGACCACCTCGACCTGCCCACCGTGCGGGCGCTGGTCGAGCAGCAGGACGCGCCCTTCGTCGTGCCGCTGGGCGTGGGCGTGCACCTGCGGCACTGGGGCGTGCCCGCCGAGCGGGTCGTCGAGCTGGACTGGGACGGGTCCGCCACGGTCGGCGACCTGACCATCACCTGCACCGAGGCGCGGCACTTCTCCGGCCGCTACCTCACCCGGGACACCACGCTGTGGTCGTCGTGGGTGGTGGCCGGGCCCCGGCACCGGGTCTTCTTCGGCGGGGACACCGGCTACACGCCCGCGTTCGCCGGCATCGGCGCCCGGCTGGGCCCGTTCGACCTGACGCTGCTGCCGATCGGCGCGTACAACCAGGCGTGGGCGCACGTGCACATGGACCCCGAGGAGGCGGTGCGCGCGCACGGCGACCTGGGCGGGCAGGTGCTGCTGCCGGTGCACTGGGCGACGTTCAACCTGGCCTTCCACCGCTGGGCCGAGCCGGTCGAGCGGCTGCTCGCCGCGGCCGCCCGCTCGGACGTGCAGGTCCTCGTCCCGCGGCCGGGACAGCGGGTCGACGTGCTGGCGCCGCCGCCGCTGGAGGACTGGTGGACCGCCGTCGGCTCGGCCGAGCCCGGCTCCGTGGACGACGGCGGCGCGGGCAGCGCGACGATCGCCCGGCTGGCGGCCTGGCGGGCCTCGCGCGCGGGCTGAGGCCGGTCAGCGCAGCAGCTTCGACATCCGCCGGTCGGCCAGCGGCTTGCCGCCGGTCTGGCAGGTCGGGCAGTACTGCAGCGAGGTGTCGGCGAAGCTGACCTCGCGCACGGTGTCACCGCACACCGGGCAGGGCAGGCCGGTGCGGGCGTGCACCCGCAGCCCGGAGCGCTTCTCGCCCTTGAGCGTGGCCGCCGCCTGCCCGACCTGGCGTTCCAGGGCGTCGGTCAGCGTCGCGCGGACGGCGTCGTACAGGCGCACCACCTCGTCGTCGCCGAGCCTGTCGGCCATCTTGAACGGCGACAGCCGCGCCGCGTGCAGGATCTCGTCGGAGTAGGCGTTGCCGATCCCGGCCAGCAGCGCCTGGTCGGTGAGCGCCCCCTTGAGCTGACCGGAGCGGCCGCCCAGCAGCCGGGCGAAGGTGTCGCGGTCGACCTCGAGCGCGTCGGGGCCGAGCCGGGCGACGCCGGGCACCTCGGCCGGCGACCGGACGACGTACACGGCCAGGCCCTTGCGGGTGCCCTGCTCGGTGAGGTCGAAGCCGTTGCCGTCATCGAGGTGGACCCGCAGGGCGAGCGGCCCCTTGCCGGGCTTCGGGGGCGCGGCGGGCAGGCCGGTGCGCCAGTGCAGCCACCCGGCGCGGGCCAGGTGCACCACCAGGTGCAGGCCGGAGACGTCGAGGTCGAGGAACTTGCCGTGCCGCGCGGCGCCGGTGACCTCCAGGCCGGCCAGCGCCGACAGCGGCGGGTCGAACGTCTTGAGCGCCTGCAGCGCGGTCAGGTCGGTGCGCGCGACCACCCGGCCGACGGCGTTCTCGCGGAGGAACGCCGCCAGCGCCTCCACCTCGGGCAACTCGGGCACCCGGCCATGATCCCCGCCGCACCCGCCTCCCGTCGTCCCCCATCGTGTGCACTTCCGCGGAGGTGCACACCGCTGCACACCTCCGTAGCGTCCGGGTCAGGCGGCGGAGGGAGGCCCGGACGTGACCGAGAGCGGGCAGGGACGGCCGCCGGTGGACGAGACCCGTCCGTCGGCGCAGGAGCAGGACCGGGACGGCGGACCGTCGGTCCCGGCCGACACCGGGGCGGGCATCGGGCTCGGCGAGGCCGACACCTTCGAGCCGGAGGAGTCGCGACCGGAGGAGGACGCGGAGTAGACCCCCGAGGTGGGGGGGGGGGGGGGGGGGGGGGGGGGGGGGGGGGGGGGGGGGGGGGGGGGGGGGGGGGGGGGGGGGGGGGGGGGGGGGGGGGGGGGGGGGGGGGG
>NZ_JBJGYX010000055.1:0-33227 GCF_054050195.1 Geodermatophilus sp. SYSU D00710 | reverse complement strand
GGGGTTCGCGGAGGTGTTGGTGTTTGGGGTGGTGTGGGTGGTGGTGGGGGGGGGGGGGGGGGCGGGCGGGGGGGGGGGGGGGGGCCGGGGGGGCCCGGTCGGCTCAGTGCGCCGGGTTCGTGGGCCCGGGGGCGCCGGGCTCGCCGGGCAGGGCCGGCTCGTCGGCGACGGCGTCGATGCCGGCCTCCTTGCGCTGCGCGTCGGTGATCGGCGTGGGCGCGCCGGTCAGCGGGTCGTACCCGGCGCCGGTCTTGGGGAAGGCGATGACCTCGCGGATCGAGTCGACCCCGGCCAGCAGCGCGGTGAGCCGGTCCCACCCGAGGGCGGCACCGGCGTGCGGCGGCGGGCCGTACGCGAAGGCCTCGAGGAAGAAGCCGAACCGCTCGCGGGCCTCCTCGCGGGACATGCCGAGGGTCTCGAACACCCGCTCCTGCAGCTCGGGGTCGGCGATCCGGACCGAACCGCTGGCCAGCTCGTTGCCGTTGACGACCAGGTCGTAGGCGTCGGAGAGCGCGGCGCCCTTGTCCTCGGCGAACCGGTCGCGCCACTCCGGCGTGGGCGAGGTGAACGGGTGGTGCATGAACGTCCAGTCGCCGTCCTCGGTCTGCTCGAACATCGGGAAGTCGACGACGAACAGGAACGACCAGGTGCCCGGCTCGACCAGCTCCAGCCGCCGGGCGATCTCGTTGCGGGCCGCCCCGAGCAGCTCCTGGGAGGACCGGCGCGGGCCGGCGGCGAAGAACACGCAGTCCCCGGGGTTCGCCCCCACGGCCTCGACCAGCCCGGAGCGCTCGGCGTCGGAGATGTTCTTCGCCACCGGGCCGCCGAGCGTGCCGTCCTCGGCGACGGTCACGTAGGCCAGGCCGCGGTAGCCCCGCGAGCGGGCCCAGTCCTGCCAGGCGTCGAAGGCGCGGCGCGGCTGCGACCCGCCGCCGGGCATGACCACCGCGCCCACGTAGGGCGCCTGGAACACGCGGAACGGCGTGTCGGCGAAGAACCCGGTCAGCTCGGTGAGCTCGATGCCGAACCGCAGGTCGGGCTTGTCCGACCCGAACCGGTCCATCGCCTCGCGGTAGGTCATCCGCGGGATCTCGGGGACCTCGTGCGAGGCCAGCTCCCGCCACAGCGCGCGGACGACGTCCTCGACGACGGCGAGCACGTCGTCGCGCTCGACGAAGCTCATCTCGAAGTCCAGCTGGGTGAACTCCGGCTGCCGGTCGGCGCGGAAGTCCTCGTCCCGGAAGCAGCGGGCGATCTGGTAGTAGCGCTCCAGCCCGCCGATCATGAGCAGCTGCTTGAACAGCTGCGGCGACTGCGGCAGCGCGTACCACTTGCCCGGCTGCAGCCGCACCGGCACGAGGAAGTCCCGGGCGCCCTCGGGCGTGGACCGGGTCAGGTCGGGCGTCTCCACCTCGACGAAGCCGTGCTGCGCCATCACGCCGCGGGCGATCCGGTTGACCTCGCTGCGCAGCCGGATGATCCGGGCCGGGCCCTGCCGGCGCAGGTCGAGGTAGCGGTACTTGTAGCGGACGTCGTCGGAGGCGGCCTGGTCGGTCTCGATCGGGAACGGCAGCGGCGCCGCGGGCGAGAGCACCCGCAGCTCGGCGGCGGCCACCTCGATCTCACCGGTGGGCAGCTCGGGGTTCTCGTTGCCGGCCGGCCGCTGCCGGACCTCCCCGGTCACCAGCACGCAGAACTCGTTGCGGAGGGCGTGCGCCTCCTCCTCGCGGACGACGACCTGCACGTAGCCCGAGGCGTCGCGGAGGTCGACGAAGACGACGCCGCCGTGGTCGCGCCGACGGGCCACCCAGCCGGCGAGGGTGACGGTGGAACCGGCGTCGGACGCGCGCAGCGTGCCGGCGTCGTGGGTGCGGAGCACAGGGGTCTCTCTCTCAGGGGGATGGGAGGTGTCACCAGCGGTCGTGGACGTGCTGCCGGATGCGCTCGTCGTAGAGCCGCTCGAGGTCGGCCAGCTCGGCGTCGGTCAGCGGCGGGAGGTCGGCGGCGGCGACGTTCGACCGCACCTGCTCCACCGAGCGGGCACCGGGGATGACGCAGGTGACGCCGGGCTGCTGGACCACCCAGCGCAGCGCCACCTGGGCCGGCACCCGGTCGCCGCAGATCGCGGTGAACTCCCGCGCGGCGGCCACGCCGACCTCGTAGGGCACGCCGGAGAAGGTCTCGCCGACGTCGAAGGCCTCGCCGTGGCGGTTGTAGTTCCGGTGGTCGTCGGCGCCGAACGTCGTCGACTCGCTGTACCTCCCCGACAGCAGGCCGCTGGCCAGGGGCACCCGGGCCAGCACGCCGACGCCGGCCGCGGCGGCCGCGGGCAGCAGCTCCTCGAGCGGCTTGCGGCGGAAGACGTTGAGGATCACCTGGATCGACTGCACGCCGGGGTGCTCGAGCGCGGTCAGCCCCTCGGCGACGGTCTCCACCGACACGCCGTAGGCGGCGATCGCGCCGTCGGCGACCATGGCGTCGAGCGCGTCGTACACCCGCTGGTCGGAGTACACGGCCGTCGGCGGGCAGTGCAGCTGCACCAGGTCCAGGGTGTCGACGCCGAGGTTGCGCCGCGACCGGTCGACCCAGGCCCGCAGGTTCTCCGCGGTGTACTGCGCGGCCTCGAACGGGTCGGCGCGGCGGCCGGCCTTGGTCGCCACGAACGGCCGCTGCGACCGGGCGGCCAGCGCCTTGCGGATGCGCTCCTCGCTGCGGCCGTCGCCGTAGACGTCGGCGGTGTCGAGCAGCGTCACGCCGGCGTCGAGGGCGGCGTCGAGCACACCGGCGGCGGCGTCCTCGTCGACGTCGCCCCAGTCACCGCCCAGCTGCCAGGTGCCCAGGCCGACGACGGAGACCTCCGCGCCGGTCCGTCCCAGGGGTCGGGTCTCCATCACGCACTCACCGCCGTCCGCAGCGCCTCGAACAGGTCACCCACGGGGACGGCGCGCTGCTCCCCCGTGCGCAGGTCCTTCAGCTGGCCGACGCCCTCGGCCAGGTCCCGCTCGCCGACGACGACCGCGTGCGAGGCACCCGACCGGTCGGCGGCCTTCATCGCGCCCTTGAGCCCGCGGTCGCCGTAGACGGTGTCGGCCGACACGCCGGCCTCCCGCAGCCGGCCGACCAGCCGCACCGCGAGCCGCTTGGCGTCGGCCCCGAGAGGGACGACGAACGCCTGCACCCCGGGGGCCGCGGCGACGTCGAGCCCCTCCGCCTGCACCGCCAGCAGCGTCCGGTCGACACCGACGGCGTACCCGATGCCGCTCACGTCCGGCCCGCCGAGCGCCGCGGACAGCCCGTCGTAGCGCCCGCCGCCGCCGATCGCCGACTGCGCGCCCAGCCCGTGGTGGACGAACTCGAACGTCGTCTTCGTGTAGTAGTCCAGCCCGCGCACCAGCCGGGGCGCCTCGGTCCAGGTCACGCCGAGGTCGGTGAGGTGCTGGCGGACGGCGTCGTAGTGCGCCCTCGTCGAGTCCGACAGGTGGTCGACCATCAGCGGGGCGTCGTCGAGCTGGGCCTGCACCTCGGGCCGCTTGTCGTCGAGCACCCGCAGCGGGTTGATCTCCGCCCGGCGGCGGGTCTCCTCGTCGAGGTCGAGCTTCGCCAGGTACTCGACCAGCCGCTCCCGGTACGGCGGGCGGTCGGTGGCGTCGCCGAGCGAGGTGAGCAGCAGCTCGAAGTCGGTGAGCCCGAGGTCGCGGAAGCCCTGCACGCCCAGCGCCACGACCTCGGCGTCCAGCGCGGGGTCGTCGACGCCGAGGGCCTCCATGTCGACCTGGGTGAAGTGCCGGTAGCGGCCGGCCTGCGGGCGCTCGTAGCGGAACGCCGAGCCGACCGTCCACAGCTTCACCGGCAGCGGTCCGGTGTGCAGCCGGTGCTCGATGAACGCCCGCATCAGCCCGGCGGTGAGCTCGGGGCGCAGCGTCAGCGAGCGGCCGCCGCGGTCGTCGAAGGTGTACATCTCCTTGGTCACGACGTCGGTGGACTCCCCGACGCCGCGGGAGAAGACCTCGGTGTGCTCGAACACCGGCGTCTCGACGTAGCCGTACCCGGCGCGCCGCAGCGGCGCGGTGAGCGTGTCGCGGACGGCGAGGAAGCGCGCCGACTCCGGCGGCAGGACGTCGAAGGCGCCCTTGGGCGCGGTCATCCCACTCACGGCGTCATCCCTCCTCGCTCCGCTCGGCTGTTCGCTCCGCTCCTCGCTCGCTGGCGCTCGCTGCGATGCCCACTCACAGGCCCCGGCCCTTCGGCGCGGCGCCTGCCCCGGCGGCGGCCTCGGCCAGGTAGGGGTTGGTGGCCCGCTCGCGACCGACCGTCGTCGCCGGGCCGTGCCCGGGTAGCACGACGGTGTCGTCGCCGAGGGGCAGGACGACGTCGCGCAGCGAGCGGAGCATGTCCGGCCACGACCCGCCGGGCAGGTCGACCCGGCCCACCGACCCGGCGAACAGCACGTCGCCGGCGAGCAGCCCGGGAGCCTCGCCCAGGTCGAGGGAGAACACGACCGAGCCGCGGGTGTGACCGGGCGCGTGCCGGACGGTGAGCTCCACCCCGGCGAGGGACAGCACGGCGCCGTCGTCGAGGGGCCGGACCCCCGCCGGGTCGGGCAGCCGGACGCCCGCCACCAGCGGCGCCAGCGCCGGGCCGTGCCAGCGGGCGGGGTCGGCCAGCATCCCGGAGTCCTCCGGGTGCAGGTAGGCGGGGATGTCGTAGCCGTCGCACACCGGCAGGACCGAGAAGGTGTGGTCGAGGTGGCCGTGGGTGAGGACCACCGCGACCGGCTTGAGCCCGTCCTCGGCGAGCATCCGCGCCAGCGGCTCGACGGCGTCCATGCCGGGGTCGACCACGACGCACTCCGACCGCGGCCCGGGAGCGACGGCGTAGCAGTTGGTCGCGAAGGCGCCGGCCGGGAACGAGCGGATGAGCACCCGTGCAGGTTACGCGCGCCGTTCGCAGCGCCCCTGCGGTCCGGCGGACCGGCGTCCCCAGGTCGGCCACCTACACTCGCGGATCGACCAGCGGGGTGACCGGGTGGTGCGGCCGGGGGCCGTGACCGCGCCCCGCGGAGCAGCCGTCCGTCCGAGGAGTGTCCGACCCGTGCCGACCAACAAGCAGCGGCGGGTTGCCGCGCAGCGCCGCCTGCAGCGGCAGCTCGAGCGCCGTGCCGAGCTGGCCCGCAAGCGCCGCCGCAACCTGCTCGTCGTGGTGACCGTGCTCGCCGTCGTCCTGGTGGGCGGCGCGGTCTCGCTCGTCGCCGGCTTCGGTGGCGGCGACGAGGACCCGAGCACCGCGGAGGCCGCGACCAGCACCAGTGCGGCGCCGACGACACCCGGGGTCGTCGACGGCAGCGACGGCACCTGCGACTGGACCCCGGCCGACACCGCGAGCAACCCCGACCTGCGCGGCGACACCGGCACCCCGCCCGCCGAGGTCGTCCCGACCGGGACCACGGCGGTGAGCATCACCACCAACGTCGGCCCGATCGGGCTCACCCTCGACAACGCCAACGCCCCGTGCGGGGTGGCGAGCATGGTGTACCTCGCGCAGCAGGGCTACTTCGACGGCACGGTCTGCCACCGGGAGACCGACTCCGAGGGCCTCAAGGTGCTGCAGTGCGGCGACCCGAGCGGCACCGGCCGCGGCGGGCCGGCCTACCAGTTCCCGACCCAGGTGAGCGGCGACGAGACCTACCCGCGCGGCACGGTCGCGATGGCCAACAGCGGGCAGGGCTTCGACGGCAGCCAGTTCTTCCTGGTGTGGGGCGACAGCCAGTTGCCGCCGAACTACACCGTGCTGGGCACCATCGACGAGGCGGGCCTCGCCACGCTCGACACCGTCGCCGCCGCCGGCAACGACGGCAGCAACGGCCCCGGCGACGGCGCGCCGACGCAGGAGGTCCGCATCGAGTCCCTCACCGTCGCCGCGTGACCTCCCGGCTGCGCGCCGCGGCGCGCACCGGCGCGGCGGTCCCGCTGGCCGTGCTGTCGCTGGCCGTGGTGTCGCTGGCCGCCTGCACCGGCACCGTCGCGGGGACGGCCTCGCCGGCCGCGGGCAGCGGCGGCGGGGGCGCGGTGGACCCGGCCGGGACGACGGCGACCTGCGACTGGATCGCCGCCCGGTCGGGCAACCCCTACGCCGTCGACGTCGACCCGCCGGCCACCGAGGTCCCCGCCGAGGGCACCGCGGACCTGCGCATGACGACGTCGCTGGGCGAGCTGGTCCTCACGCTGGACCGGGCCGGCGCGCCGTGCGCGGCGGCGAGCATGCTGCACCTGGCCGGGCTGGGCTTCTTCGACGGCTCGGCGTGCCACCGGGAGGTCGACACCCAGGGCCTGCAGGTGCTGCAGTGCGGGGACCCCACCGGCACCGGCGCGGGCGGGCCCACCTACGCCTTCCCCACCGACGTCGACGGCGACGAGACCTACCCGCGCGGCACCGTGGCGATGGCCAACAGCGGGCAGGGCCTCGACGGCAGCCAGTTCTTCCTGGTGTGGGGCGACAGCACGCTGCCGCCGGCCTACACCGTCGTCGGCACGATCGACGACGCCGGGCTGGCCGTGCTCGACGTCGTCGCGGCCAACGGCAACGACGGCTCGCTCGACCCCTCCCCCGGCGGCGGCGCCCCGACCGTTCCGGTCACCATCGAGTCCATGACCCCGGCCACGTGACGACCCGACCCGATCCCCACGCCGGGTTCCCCGCCGGCTTCTTCTCCCGGGCCGACGAGCGGCCCGACGCGGAGTTCTACGGCCCGCCGCGGCTGGTCACCCACATCGACGACGCCGCGATCGCCGCCGTCGGCGACCTCTACGCCGAGCTGGGCATCGACGGGTCGGCGCCCGCCCCGGTGCGGGTGCTCGACCTCATGTCGTCGTGGGTCTCGCACTTCCGCACGCCGCCGGCCGAGCTGGTGGTGCTCGGCATGAACGCCGCCGAGCTGGCGGCCAACCGCGCCGCCACCGAGCGGGTGGTGCACGACCTCAACGCCGACCCGCGGCTGCCGCTGCCCGACGCGGACGTCGACGCCGCCGTCTGCTGCGTGTCGATCGACTACCTGACGCGGCCGGTCGAGGTGCTCGCCGAGGTGGCCCGGGTGCTGCGCCCGGGCGGGCCGCTGGCGGTGACCTTCTCCAACCGGTGCTTCCCGACCAAGGCGGTGCGCGGCTGGCTGCTCACCCCCGACGAGCAGCACGGGGCGCTGGTCGCCGAGCTCGTGCGGCGCACCGGGCGCTTCACCGAGCCGCAGGTGTCGCTGCGCACCGCGCCCGGCACCGGCGACCCGCTGTGGGCGGTCGTCGCCCGCCGGCCGGCCTGACCGCTATGCGGTGACGCGCTCGACGTCGAAGACGCCGTCGACGTTGCGCACCGCCTGCAGCACCGCGCCGAGGTGCGCCGGGTCGGCCAGCTCGAAGGTGAACCGGCTGATCGCCACCCGGTCGCGGCTGGTCTGCACCGACGCCGACAGGATGTTGACCCGCTCGTCGGCCAGGACCTTGGTGACGTCGGAGAGCAGCCGGTGCCGGTCGAGCGCCTCCACCTGGATCGAGACGAGGAACACCGACCCGGGGTGGCTGGCCCAGTCGACCTCGACCAGCCGCTCGCTCTTGCGGCGCAGGTCGGCGGCGTTGGTGCAGTCGGTGCGGTGCACGCTCACCCCGCCGCCGCGGGTGACGAAGCCCAGGATGTCGTCGCCGGGGACCGGGGTGCAGCACTTGGCGAGCTTGGCCCACACGTCGTTCATGCCGTGCACGACGACGCCCGGGTCGCCGCTGCCGGTGCGCCGGGCGACCGTCCGTCGGGTGGGGATCGCGGTCTCGGCGATGTCCTCGACCGCGCCCTCGGCGCCGCCCAGCGCGGTCATCAGCTTCTCGACGACCGACGCCGCCGAGATCTGGTTCTCCCCCACCGCGGCGTAGAGCGCCGTGACGTCGGCGTAGCGCAGGTCCTTGGCCAGCGTGGCCAGGGCGTCGCCGCCGAGCAACCGCTGCAGCGGCAGCCCGGCCTTGCGCATGGCGCGGGTCAGCGCCTCCTTGCCGGCCTCGACGGCGTCGTCGCGCCGCTCCTTGGTGAACCACTGCCGGATCTTGGTGCGCGCCCGGGAGGACCCGACGAACCCCAGCCAGTCCTTCGACGGCCCGGCCGTGGGCGAGCGGGAGGTGAAGATCTCGACGACGTCGCCGTTGGCGAGCTTGCTGTCCAGGCTGACCAGCGCGCCGTTGACCCGGGCGCCGATGCATCGGTGGCCGACCTCGGTGTGCACCGCGTAGGCGAAGTCGACCGGCGTCGCCCCGCCGGGCAGGCTGACGACGTCGCCCTTGGGCGTGAAGACGAAGACCTCCTGCGGCCCGAGGTCGTAGCGCAGGGTCTCGAGGAACTCGCCGGGCTCCTGGGCCTCCCGCTGCCAGTCGAGGAGCTGGCGCAGCCAGAGCATGTCGTCGGGGGTGCCGACCTTGCTGGCGCCGAACTCGCCGGGCCCGGGGCGGCCGCCGCTGCGCGCCTTCTCCTTGTACTTCCAGTGCGCGGCGATGCCGTACTCGGCGGTGCGGTGCATGTCGTGCGTGCGGATCTGCAGCTCGACCGGCTTGCCGTGCGGGCCGATCACCGTCGTGTGCAGCGACTGGTACATGTTGAACTTCGGCATCGCGACGAAGTCTTTGAACCGCCCAGGCACCGGCTGCCAGTGCGCGTGCATGATGCCCAGCGCGGCGTAGCAGTCGCGGACGGTGTCGACCAGGATCCGGATGCCCACCAGGTCCCAGATGTCGGTGAAGTCCCGGCCGCGGACGATCATCTTCTGGTAGATCGAGTAGTAGTGCTTGGGCCGGCCGGTGACGACCGCCGGGATGCCCGCGGCCTTGAGCTGCTCGGTCACCGCGGCGGTGACCTCGGCGAGGTAGGTGTCCCGGGACGGCGCCCGCTCGGCGACCAGCCGGACGATCTCGTCGTAGCGCTTGGGGTAGAGCGTGGCGAACGCGAGGTCCTCGAGCTCCCACTTGATGGTGTTCATGCCCAGGCGGTGGGCCAGCGGTGCGAGGATCTCCAGCGTCTCGCGCGCCTTCTTCTCCTGCTTCTCGGGCGGGAGGAAGCGCAGCGTGCGCATGTTGTGCAGCCGGTCGGCGAGCTTGATGACCAGCACCCGGGGGTCGCGGGCCATCGCCACGATCATCTTGCGGATCGTCTCGGCCTGGGCGGCGTCGCCGAGCTTCACCTTGTCGATCTTGGTGACCCCGTCGACGAGGTGGGCGACCTCGGGGCCGAAGTCGGCGCTGATCGCCTCGAGCGTCTTGCCGGTGTCCTCGACGGTGTCGTGCAGCAGCGCGGCCACCAGCGTCGTGGTGTCCATCCCCAGCCCGGCCAGGACGGTGGCCACGGCGAGCGGGTGGGTAATGTAGGGGTCGCCGCTCTTGCGCTTCTGGGAGGCGTGCGCGGCCTCGGCGACGTCGTAGGCGCGCTGCAGCAGCGCCAGGTCGGCCTTGGGGTGGCTCTGCCGGTGCAGCGCGGCCAGCGGCTCGAGGACCGGGCGGACCACGCCGCTGCGCTGGCCGGTGACGATGCGGCGGGCCAGCCGGTCGCGGACCCGCCGGGGGCGCGGCGACCCGGTCCCGCCCTCCTCCGGCGGCTCGCTGCCGACGTCGTCGGGGCGGCGCACCAGCGGACGCCCGGCCGGTGCGGAGCGCTGCTCCGCCGCCGGGTCCTGGGTCGCGGTGTGCTGGGGCGCGGTGTCCTGGCGGGCGGGGTCCGGCTCCGGGGTCGGCACCGCGGGCCCGGCCGGGCCGGTCGCCTGCTCGGGCCGCGCGCCAGCCACGCGGGTGGCGGGCGCGTCGGGGGCCACGGGGACTCCTGCCGGCAGACGAGGGAGGACCCCTCCCATGCTAGCCGGGCCGGGTCACGGAACGGCCTCCGCAGGGCCGGTGCTCCCCTCAGGTGGTCCAGAGGGCGTGCACCGGGTGCGGGACCAGCCGCTCCCGTCCGCCGAGGGCGGTCAGCTCGATGACCACGGAGACCGCGGTGACGACGGCCCCGAGCTCCTCCACCAGCGCGACGGAGGCGGCGAGCGTGCCCCCGGTGGCCAGCACGTCGTCGACCAGCAGCACCCGCTGGCCGCGGTGCAGCGAGTCGGTGTGCATCTCGATGGTCGCGGTGCCGTACTCCAGCGCGTAGTCGGCGGTGACACGGTCCCGCGGCAGCTTGCCGGCCTTGCGGACCGGCACCACGCCGACGCCGGCCTGCAGCGCCACCGCCGCGGCGAGCAGGAACCCGCGCGCCTCCACGCCCACGACGACGTCGAAGCCCGGGTCGCCGGGCACGCCGTCGTCGGCGTGCGCCACCGCGGCCGCCCGCGGGTCCTCCAGCGCGGGCGCGGCCAGCCCCTCGACCACGCGGCGGAAGACCGGGCCGTCGGCGAAGACCGGCGTCAGGTCGCGGAAGACCACCCCGGGGGTCGGGAAGTCCGGGACCTCGACGGCCAGCCCGGCGATGAGCTCGTCGAGCGGGACGGTGCCCGTCACCGTCGCTCCTCGCCCCGTGTCACCGTCGTTTCTTCGTGCCCGACCGCGGGCCCGGCCGCTGCGGCCGCTGGCCGGGGCGCGGGGCGGCCGTCGCCCCGCGCGGGCCGGGACGGCGCGCGGGCTCCGGGCCCACCGACGTCGGTGACTCCACGACCACGTCGGCCTCGGCGGGACCGAGCGCGTCGACGTCCCGCTCGGCGAGGGCCACGCCCCCACCGCGGCCGGCGCCGCGGTTGCGGCGGGCGCTGGCCACCGGGCCGGCGGCCACGCGGGCACCGGTGCGGGCGGCGGCCGACCGGCGGGCGAGCACCCGGCGGCGCAGCGCCTGCACCTCCGGCTCGCGCTCCTTGAGGTCGGCGACGATCGGGGTGGCCAGGAAGATCGACGAGTACGCGCCTGCGGCCAGGCCGACGAACAGCACCAGCGCGAGGTCCTTGAGCGTGCCGACGCCGAGCAGGCCCGCCCCGACGAACAGCAGGCCGGCGACCGGCAGCAGCGCGATGACCGAGGTGTTGATCGAGCGCATGAGGGTCTGGTTGACCGCCAGGTTCGCCGCCTCGCCCCAGGTCATGCGGGCCGTCTTCTCGAGGTCGCGGGTGTTCTCGTCGACCTTGTCGAAGACGACGACGGTGTCGTACAGCGAGAACCCGAGGATGGTGAGCAGGCCGATGACCGTCGACGGCGTGACCTCGAACCCGACCAGCGAGTACACCCCGGCGGTGACCACCAGGTCGTGCAGCAGGGCGACGATCGCGCCGACGGCCATCTTGGGCTGGAACCGGATGGCCAGGAACGCGATCACCGCGACGAGGAAGACCGCCAGCGCCAGCAGCGCCTGGTCGGTGATGTCCTGCCCCCACTCGGCGCTCACCGACTCGGGGCTGACCTGGTCGGGCGCCACCCCGGCGGCGTCGGCGACGGCGTCGACGACCGCCCGCTCTTCGTCGTTCTCCAGGGCGCCGGTGCGCAGCAGGATCTCGTCGCCGCCGACCACCTGGGCCGAGGCGACGTCGGCGCCCGCGTCGGTGGCGGCCTGGCGGACCTCCTCGAGCTGCTCGATCCCGCCGGCCACCCGGAAGCTGTTGCCCCCGGCGAAGTCGATGCCGAAGTTGAAGCCGCGGAACAGCATCGAGGCGACGCAGACCAGCACGACGACGGCGGTGATCTTGTAGATCAGCCGGCTGCGGCCGACGACGTCGAGCCCGGCCTCGCCGTTGTAGAGGCGGTGCGCCAGCGACGCCCGGTGCGGCGGGCGCCGGGTGGTGCCGTCCTGCCCCTCGGCGGGCAGGCCGGCGTCGGCCAGCGCGAGGTCTCCGGAGGCCTGGCCGGCCGCGGCGGCGTCCTCCGCGGCGTCGGCCCCGGCGGCGCGCGCCTCGTCGGCCTCGGTGCCGACCGGGACCTCGCGCTCCCGGTCGTCGGCGGTGTCGCGGTCCTGCTCGCGGCTCATGCCTGGCTCCTGTCCTGGGACGCGCGGGCGCCGCTGCCGGCGCCGACCAGCTCGCGGTCGGCGCGGGCCTGCGGGGCGGCGGAGCGGCGCGAGCGGTCGACCCGGCCGAGACCGGAGAACCGGCTCCGGCTGAAGGCCGGGAAGCGGGCCAGCACCGCCATCAGCGGGTGGGTGAAGAGGAAGACGACGACCAGGTCGAGCACCGTGGACAGACCCAGGGTGAACGCGAAGCCCTTCACGTCGCCGATGGCCAGCCAGTACAGGATGGCCGCGGCCAGGAAGCTGACCGCGTCGGCCGAGAGGATGGTCCGGCGGGCGCGGACCCAGGCCCGCGGCACGGCCGAGCGCAGGCTGCGGCCCTCGCGGATCTCGTCCTTGAGCCGCTCGAAGTACACGACGAACGAGTCGGCGGTGATGCCGATCGCGACGATGAACCCGGCGATGCCGGCCAGGCTCAGGGTGAACCCGATCTCGCGGCCCAGCAGCACCAGGCTGGCGTAGACCACGACCGCCGAGAGCACCAGGCTGGCGATCATCACCAGGCCCAGCAGCCGGTAGTAGACCAGCGCGTAGACGAAGACCAGCGCGATGCCGATGGCCCCGGCGATCAGGCCGGCCCGCAGCTGCTCGGAGCCGAGCTCGGTGGAGATCGACTCCGCGGTGGCCTGGGTGAAGGTCAGCGGCAGCGCGCCGTAGCGGAGCTGGTTGGCCAGTTCCTCGGCGCTCTCCTGGTCGAACTGGCCGGTGATCGTCGTCTGGCCGTTGATGGCGCCCTGGATGGTGGGCGCGGAGACCACCCGGCCGTCGAGGGTGAAGGCGACGTTGCTGCCGACGTTGGCGGCCGTGTACTCGGCCCAGGTGGCCCGGCCCTCGCTGTTGAAGTCGAGCAGCACGACCCACTCGCCGGTGGTGGGCTGGGTGCCGGCGGAGGCGTCGGCGATCTCGGTGCCCTCGATGATCGTCGGGCCGAGGAGGTACTTCTGGGTGCCGTCCTCGCTGCACGCCGCGACGTGGTCGTCGGGGCGGGCGACCTCGCCGGCGGTGTCCTCGGGCGCGCAGGTCAGCGTGGCGTACTCGGCCGCGGCCTCCTCCTGGGTCACCGCGGGACGGTCGGTGTCGAGCGCGGGGTCGCTGATCGCCTCGTCACCGGGCGCCGCCGAGTCCGTGGCCGCCGCGGAGTCCGTCGGGGCCGCGGAGTCCGTGGGCGCCGCCGAGTCCGTCGGGGCCGCCGAGTCGGTGGGGGCCGCCGGGTCGGTCGGCGTCGCGCCGTCGGTGGGGGTGGCGCCGTCGGTCGGCGTGGCCTCGTCGGTGGTCTCGGCCGGGGCCGCCGTCTCCGGGCCGGTGATCACCGGCCGGAAGCGCAGCTGGGCGGTCTGGCCGAGCTCGCGCGCCTGCTCGCCGCTGTCACCGGGCACCGAGATGACGATGTTGGACTCGCCCTCGGTGACCACCTCGGCCTCGGCCACGCCGAGACCGTTGACCCGCTGCTCGATGATCTGCCGGGCGAGCTCGAGGTCCTCGGGAGCCGGCGCCTGTCCGTCGGGGGTGCGGGCGGTCAGCGTCACCGTGGTGCCGCCGCGCAGGTCCAGGCCGAGCTGGGGGGTGCGGTCGCTGCCGGTGAGGAAGATGAGGCCGTACATGACGGCCACGATCAGGAAGAAGGCGCCGAAGTAACGGCTCGCGGGCAGGGCGCGGTTGGCCACCGGACGCCCCGTCAGAGGGTCTTGCCGGAGGAACCGTCACCGCGCCGGTCGTCCCGGGCGGACGTCTCGTCCACCGAGGGGTCGACCGCCGGGTCCACCACCGTCTCGCCGGTGACGACCGGGCCGGGGAACTCCCCGGCCGGCGGGCGCACCTGCAGGACCGCCTGCCGGGCGTAGGTGACGACGACACCCGGGGCGATCTCGACCTGGACGGTGGCCGGGTCGTCGAGGCCCGCCACCGTGGCGTGCACGCCCCCGGCCATGATGACCGGGACGCCGATCGCCAGCGCCGACTGCGTCTGGTTCTGCTGGCGCTTGCGGGCCCGCGCCGGCAGGACGACCAGGGCCACGAAGGCCAGCACGAGCAGGAGCAGGGGGAACAGTTCCACGACGGTGGTGCCTCTCTACCGCGCCGGGTGCACGCGGTCGGTGCGGCCCGGGTCGGGACCGCTCGGGTACGTCGGTCGAGGCGCGCGGGCCGGCCCCCGCCGACACCGGGTCGCGGAGCCGGGACCCGAACGGCCCGGCGAGGGGCCGACTTGCGCGCCAGCGCCGATCAGTCTAGGCGTCGAAGAGCGGTTCCGACGACGAACCCGGGTCACGCGGGGCGGCTGTGACACCTCCGAGGGGGATCCCGCCGCGCGGCAGCGGCCGGCCGAGGTGCCGCCAGGCCGCCTCGGTGGCCACCCGTCCGCGGGGCGTGCGGGCCAGCAGGCCGGCGCGCACGAGGAACGGCTCGCACACCTCCTCCACGGTGTGCGGCTCCTCCCCCACAGCGACGGCGAGCGTGCTCACGCCCACCGGGCCGCCGTTGAAGCGGGCCACCAGCGCCTCGAGCACCGCCCGGTCGAGCCGGTCGAGCCCGAGCTCGTCGACGTCGTAGAGCGCCAGTGCGGCCCGCGCGACGGCCCGGGTCACCCGGCCGTCGGCCTCCACCTCGGCGTAGTCGCGGACCCGGCGCAGCAGCCGGTTGGCGATCCGCGGGGTGCCCCGGGAGCGGCCCGCGATCTCGGCCGAGCCGTCGTCGGTGAGCTCGACGCCGAGCAGGTCGGCGCTGCGGGCGAGCACCTGCTGCAGCTCGGCGGGCTCGTAGAACTCCATCTGGCCGACGAAGCCGAACCGGTCGCGCAGCGGGCCGGTGAGCAGGCCGGCCCGGGTGGTCGCGCCCACGAGGGTGAACGGGTTGATCTCCAGCGGGATGGCGGTGGCGCCGGGTCCCTTGCCGACGACGACGTCGACCCGGAAGTCCTCCATCGCCATGTACAGCAGTTCCTCGGCCGGCCGCGCGATGCGGTGGATCTCGTCGATGAACAGCACGTCGCCGGGGCCGAGGTTGGACAGCATCGCCGCGAGGTCGCCGGAGCGCTCGATCGCCGGACCGCTGGTGATCTTCACCGAGGTGCCCAGCTCCGAGCCGATGATGAGCGCGAGGCTGGTCTTGCCCAGGCCGGGCGGGCCCGACAGCAGCACGTGGTCCGGCGGCCGGCCCCGGCGCTTGGCGCCCTCGAGCACCAACGCGAGCTGGCGGGCCACCTTGGGCTGGCCGATGAAGTCGGTCAGCGAGTGCGGGCGCAGCGCCGACTCGACGACCCGCTCCTCGTCACCGGCCTGCGGCGAGACGCCGAGGTCGCGGCCGATGCCCGAGGCCACCTCCCCGGTCAGCGACCGGTCGAACGGCCCGCTCACGACCGGCCCAGCAGCTGCAGCGCCTGGCGCAGGAGCAGCGCGACGTCGACCCGGCCGGTGCCGGTGAGCTGCTCGTCGGCGACCGGCGCGAGCGCGGTGAGCGCGGTGTCGGCCTCGCGGCTGGACCAGCCCAGGCCCACCAGCGCGGCGGTGAGCTGGTCGCGCCAGGGCGCCACCGGGGTGACCGGTGCGGCGCCCGTCGGCAGCGCGCCGCCGTCGAGCTGGGTGTCGGTGGTGGTGGAGCCCAGCCGGTCGCGCAGCTCGAGGATCAGCCGCTCCGCGCCCTTCTTGCCGATGCCGGGCACCTGGGTGAGCGCCTTGACGTCGGCCATCGACACCGCGCGGCGCACCTCGCGCGGCGGGTGGATGGCCAGCACCGCCTGGGCCAGCCGCGGGCCGACCCCGTTCGCCGTCTGCAGCAGCTCGAACAGCTGGCGCTCGTCGTCGTCGGCGAAGCCGTAGAGGGTCAGGGAGTCCTCGCGGACGACGAGGCTGGTGGCCAGCCGGGCCTGCTCCCCCACCACGAGCCGGGCGATGGTGCCCGGCGTGCACTGCACCGACAGGCCGACCCCGCCGACCTCGACCACCGCGCCGTCGGGCCCGACCGCCGCCACGCGGCCGTTGACGCTCGCGATCACCGGGACACCCCCTGCCAGCGCGGCAGCGTCCGCTGCACCACCGGTGCGCCGATGCCGCCGGCGATCGCCGCGCTGCGCAGCCGCTGCTGCGCCGGGCCGCGCCACACGTGGCAGACCGCCAGGGCAAGCGCGTCGGCGGCGTCGGCCGGCTTGGGGGCGGCCGCGAGGCCCAGCACCCGGGTGACCATGAGGGTGACCTGCTCCTTGTCCGCGCGGCCGCTGCCGGAGATGGCCGCCTTGACCTCGCTGGGCGTGTGCCAGGCGACCGGCCGGTCGGCCTGCGCGGCGGCCAGCGCCGCCACGCCCGCCGCCTGGGCGGTGCCGGTGGCGGTGCCCTTGTTGTTCTGGGTGAAGACCCGCTCGATGGCCACGACGTCGGGCCGGTGCTCGCGCAGCAGCGCCGTCACCTGGGTGTGCAGCTCCAGCAGCCGCAGCTCCAGGTCGAGGTCGGCGGAGCTGCGGATGACGCCCACCCCGACGGCCTCCGGCCGGGCGCCGGGACGGCCGTCGACCACGCCCCACCCGCACCGGGTGAGCCCCGGGTCGATGCCGAGGACCCGCATGGACGCCTCCCGATGACCGAACTGGTGTTCGACCGAGGCTAACCGGCCCGTGCGACGAGAGGGCGCGACACGCGGGCCTTCGTCAGCCCACCTTCTCCAGCACCTCGTCGGAGACGTCGTAGTTGGCGTAGACGTTCTGCACGTCGTCGCAGTCCTCGAGGGCGTCGATGAGGCGGAACACCTTGCCGGCGCCCTCCTCGTCGAGCTCGACGGTGACGCTGGGGACGAAGCCGGCCTCGGCCGAGTCGTAGTCGATGCCGGCGTCCTGCAGGGCGGTGCGCACCGCGACCAGGTCGGTGGGCTCGCAGACGACCTCGAGGGTGTCGCCGAGGTCGCGGACCTCCTCGGCGCCGGCGTCGAGGACGGCCAGGAGCACGCTGTCCTCGTCGACGCCGTCGGACTTCGGCACGACGACGACGCCCTTGCGGGTGAACAGGTAGGACACCGAGCCCGGGTCGGCCATGGAGCCGCCGTTGCGGGTCATCGCGGTGCGCACCTCGCTGGCGGCGCGGTTGCGGTTGTCGGTGAGGCACTCGACGAGCACCGCGACACCGCCGGCGGCGTAGCCCTCGTAGGTGATGTTCTGGTAGTCGGTGCCCCCGGCCTCGGCGCCCGACCCGCGCTTGACCGCGCGGTCGATGTTGTCGTTCGGGACCGAGGACTTCTTCGCCTTCTGGATGGCGTCGTAGAGCGTCGGGTTGCCCGCCGGGTCACCGCCGCCGGTGCGGGCCGCGACCTCGACGTTCTTGATCAGCTTGGCGAACAGCTTGCCGCGCTTGGCGTCGATCGCGGCCTTCTTGTGCTTGGTGGTCGCCCACTTGGAATGGCCGCTCACGGCTGTCCTCCTCGTCCCGGGCGCCCGGCACCGGCACCCGGGCGCACCGGTCGATCCTACCGGCGGCCCGCCGGCCCCCGACCCGGCCGGACGGGCCCGGCCGGGCAGGCGGGCACGGTCAGGGCCCGGCCGCGCGCCGGGAGCTCCAGGTCAGCAGCCGCTCCAGCGGGCCGCGGCCCAGCTGCCACCGCCACACCGACGCCAGCAGCACGGCGGTGAGGCCGAAGCGCACCCACTGCCCCCAGGACTCGCCGTAGTCGACGTCGACCACCTCGATGGCCACGATCTGGGCGGTGTAGACCGACAGCGCCAGCGCGCCCACCGACGCCAGCGGCCAGGTCAGCCGCGGCAGCAGGTCGGCGAGGACCAGGCACAGGCCGATGACGGCGACCGCCACCCCGCCGGACCCGAGCACCTCGAACGGCGTGCTGCTGTGCGGCTCGGCGCCGGCGAACCAGGCCGGGTCCCACTCCCCCTCGGCGCCGAACCCGGCCTCGATGCCGGCCAGCCGCTCCCCGGGCGCGAACTCCAGGGTGCTCAGCCGGCCCCCGGCGTAGCCGAGCACCGCGGCGGCCGCGCCGCCGGCCACCAGGCCCGCGCGCACCCTAGCGGCCGCGAGGTCCATCCGGCCGACCGCCAGCCCGGCCAGCACGAAGGCCAGCCACACCGCCGCCGGGTAGTAGCCGGTGAACAGCAGGAAGGCGAAGGCGTTGCCCTCCTCGCCGTGCTCGGTGGCGTACCGGCCGACCGCGAGCGCCAGCGGCGGACCGGCCAGGGCCACGACGCCGGCGGCCAGCAGCAGCCGGGCCGGGGACCAGCGCAGGAACGGCAGCGCCAGGACGAACAGCGCCGCGTAGACGCCGAGGATGATCGCGACGAAGGTGTCGAGCAGCTCCAGCACGCCACCGATGGCGAACACCCAGGCCGCGCGGACCAGGATCCGGGTCCGCGCCCGGGCCAACTCGTGGCCGGCCGGCGGGGTGCGCCCGCCGGACAGCAGGGCGATGGAGACCCCGGCCAGCGTGGCGAACAGGATCGACGAGCGGCCGTCGACGACCGCCCGCCAGGTGGCCGGGTCCCAGCCGAGCTCCCCGGTGTCGCCGAGGTGGGCGCCGAACATGCCCAGGACGGCGAGCCCGCGGGCGAGGTCGACGCCGCCGAGCCGCCGAGGGGCTGCCCGCTCGGGCCCGGGAGGCCGGCGGGCACTCCCGACCTCGTCCTGCTGCGCGGTCACGGGGTCGACACCTCGGGAGCGCTCAGCCGCGGGCCGTCCCGGCCCCGGTCAGGACGGCGTCCAGGCCGTCCTCGACGTCGAAGAACCGCGGCAGCGGCCGGTCGGCGTGCAGCCGCAGCAGCCGGGGCAGCCGGCGCATCCTCAGCAGGTGCGTGTCGCGGACGGCGTCGTTGTAGAACCGTCGCGCCAGCGCCATACGGGCGTCGGCCTCGGCCAGCGCGGTCAGCCGCGCCGTCGGGATGCCCGGCACCTCGCGGGGCAGCGCGCGCAGCTCGCGGCCGAGGGCGTTCTCGGCCAGCTCGCGGTCCCCGGTCCGCGGGTGGTGGGCGTCGTGCGCGGCGGCCTTGAGCCGGACGGTGCGGTCCTCCCCGAGCGCGGCCGAGCAGTCGGAGGCCAGGTCGGCGGCGAGCGCGGCGCGCTGTTGCAGCCGGTCGTCGAGCACCGTCCACGCGCGGGCCACCCGGCTCTCCAGCCGCCGCAGCCGGGTGAGCGTCCAGGCCGTCCAGCAGGCGAGCAGGAGCACGACGACGCCCGCGGCGAGCAGCATCCAGGCATCGGGCGTCACGCCTGACCACGCTAGCGGCGGACGCGCCTGCGCAGGGACGGCAACACCCCGTCCTCTGCGCCCGGGGTGCCGGTGGCGGCGGCCAGCTCGTCGTCGTCGGCGGCGGTGACCCCGCCGGCGCCGGGCACGGCGACGGTCTCGTAGACGGCGAGCACCTTGCGCGCCACCACCTGCCAGTCGTACCCCGCCGCGGCCTCCCGCCCGGCCGCCGACAGCGCCGCCCGGCGCGCGGGGTCGTCGAGCAGCCCCGACAGGGCGCGGGCCAGGGCCGCGCTGTCCCCGCGGCGGACCAGCACACCGGCCGCACCGTCCTCCAGCACGCGCGCGAAGGCGTCGAGGTCGCTGGCGACGATCGGTGCGCCGGCCGCCATGGCCTCGATGAGCACGACGCCGAAGCTCTCCCCGAGCAGGTTCGGCGCGCAGTACACGTCGACCGAGCGCAGGAACGCGCCCTTGTCGGCCTCCGACAGCTCGCCCAGCAGCGCCACCGACGGGCGCAGGTCCTCCCCCACCGCCTCGTACAGCGCGTCGGGGTCGCCGCGGCCGGCGACGAGGAGGCGCGCGCCGGGGTGGTCGCGGACGACGGTCCGCATCGCCTCGAGCAGCACCGGCAGGCCCTTGCGCGGCTCGTCGTAGCGTCCGAGGAAGCCGATCGTGGGGCCGTCGACGCCGCGCGCGGCACCGGGCAGCGTCGGGCCGTCGGCGAAGGCGGGCACGTGCACGCCGTTGGGGATGATCACCGCGTCGCCGCCGAGGTGCTCGACCTGGACCCGGCGGGCGAAGTCGGAGACGGCGATCCGGCCGCTGATCCGCTCCAGCCACGGGCGCACGACCGGGCCCCACGCGACCAGCCACTTGGACCGGACCGTCGCGGCGTGGAAGGTGGCCACGATGGGCCCCTTGGCGATCATGCAGACGAGCAGGCCGATCGAGGGCGGGGCGGGGTCGTGCACGTGGACGACGGCGAAGCGCCCCTCGCGCAGCCAGCGCCGCACCCGGGACGCCGACACCGGCCCGAACTGCACGCTGGCCATCGAGCCGTTGTACGGGATCGGCACGGTGCGCCCGGCGAAGGTCAGCCAGGGGTCGGTCAGCGACTCCTCGCGCTCGGCGGGGGTGAGCACCTCGACGTGGTGGCCGAGCCCGCGCAGCGTCTCGGCGAGGTCGCGCACGTGGTACTGCACCCCGCCGGGCACGTCCCACTGGTAGGGGCAGACCAGGCCGATCCGCATCAGCCGCGCTCCCCCGCCGGCGGGTCGGGCGGTACGTCGGCCCAGATCCGGCCGAGGACGTGCCAGTCCTCGGGCTGCCGGGCGATGCCCGCGGTGAAGGCGTCGGCCACGCCCTGCATCGCCCCCGCCACCCGGTCGCGCAGCCGCGGGGCGCCGTCGAGCCGCACCTCCGGGCACACCTCGTGCACCCAGCCGCGCTCGCTGAACCGGGACACAACCGGGTGCAGCGCGGCCCCGGTGCGGGCGGCGAGCAGCGCCGGGCCGCCGGGCATGGTGGTGGGCCGGCCGAAGAAGTCGACCGGCACCCCGGCGGGGCCCAGGTCGCGGTCGACCAGCAGGCACACCGAACGGCCGCCGTCGAGCCACTCGCGGAGCACCTCGGAGCTGGGCCGGGCGCCGCCGGTCAGGGGCACCACCCGGAAGCCGAGGGTCTCCCGGTAGGCGAGGAAGCGCTCGTAGAGCGACTCGGGGCGCAGCCGCTCGGCGACGGTCATGAACGGCCCGCCGAGCCAGTCGACGAACCACACCCCGGCCGCGTCCCAGTTGCCGCTGTGCGGGAGGGCGAGCACCACCGGCCGGCCCTGCTCCCGCGCCCGCGCCAGGTGGTCCCGCCCGATGAGGACGGTGTCCCGCAGCACCCGCCGCGTGTCCAGCCGCGGCAGGCGGAAGGCCTCCTGCCAGTAGCGCGCGTAGGAGCGCAGCGCGCGGGTGGTGAGCTCGTCGAGCGCCTCCTCGTCGAGCTCCCCGCCGGTGGCGACCCGCAGGTTGGCCCGCAGCTGGCGGGTGCCCCGGCCCTGGCGGCGGGCGGCGACACGGGCGACCGCGTCGAAGCCGCCACGGGCGACCGGCTCGGGCAGCCACTGCACGGCCCGCCAGCCCGCGGCGAAGCCGAGGTCGGTGGCGCGGGACGCGACACGGGCACGGCGCCGGCTCACGGAGCCGGTGCCGACGGCGACAGGGTCCGGCCGCGGGCACCGCGGTGGACGGCGGCCACCCGCTGCCCCACCGTGACGGCGCCGCCGGCGACCAGCAGCCACAGCCCGACGTCGACGGCGTAGGGGATGCCCAGCCCGGTCAGGCCGGTGCCGGTGAGCACCAGGATCAGCCGCTCGGTGCGCTCGACCAGCCCGACGTCGCACGGGATGCCCACGCCCTCGGCGCGCGCCTTGGTGTAGCTGGTCAGCACGCCCAGGGTGAGGCCGACGAGGGCCAGCAGCGCGAGCAGCCGGTTCTCCCCGGCGCCGGTGAACCACCAGACCAGCGCCCCGAAGACGGCGGCGTCGACGGCGCGGTCGCAGGTGGAGTCGAGCACCGCGCCGAACGCCGACCCGCCGCCCCGGGCGCGGGCCAGGGCGCCGTCGAGCATGTCGAGCAGCACGAACAGCGTGACGATGAACGCGCCCCAGAACAGCTCGCCGCGGGCGATGAGCAGCACCGCGGCGGCGATGGCGCCCAGCGTCCCGGTCACGGTCACCGCGTCCGGGGTCACGCCAGCGCCGGCCAGCCGGGTCACCACCGGCGCCCAGAACCGGCCGACGGCCGCGCGCGCCCCCTGCCCGAGCACGTCAGCTCCCCGGGACCGGCGCCGCGGCACCCGGCCAGTTCCGGGCGAGCAGCGCGCGGGTGTCGGCCAGCACCTGCGGCAGCACCCGGGTCAGGCCGATCACCGGCATGAAGTTGGTGTCGCCGCCCCAGCGCGGCACCGCGTGCTGGTGCAGGTGGTCGGCGATCCCGGCGCCGGCCACCGACCCCTGGTTCATGCCGATGTTGAACCCGTGCGCACCGCTCACCTGCCGCACCACCCGCATCGCCGTCTGCGTGAACGCGCCCAGCTCGGCGACCTCGGCGTCGGTGAGGTCGGTGTAGTCGGGCACGTGCCGGTACGGGACCAGCATCAGGTGTCCGGCGTTGTACGGGTAGAGGTTGAGCACGGCGAAGACCGTCTCGCCGCGGGCGACCACCAGGCCCTCCTCGTCCGACATCGCCGGGATGAGGCAGAACGGGCAGTCGTGCTCCCCGGTGGGCTTGCCCGAGCCGCGGATGTAGGCCATCCGGTAGGGCGTCCACAGGTGCTCGAAGACGGTCGCCGGGCCGCCGTCGTCGCTGGAGACCGGGACGGAGAACCCGTCCGGGCCGACGGTCACGGCCGCTCCAGCGGCACGTCGGCCGACGGGTCGGCGTTGTGCCGGCCGGCCACCCAGGCGACCACGGCATCGACGGCGTCGTCGATCGGCACCCCGTTGCGCTGGCTGCCGTCGCGGTAGCGGAAGGAGACCGCACCCGCCTCGGCGTCGGTGGCGCCCGCGATGAGCACGAAGGGCACCTTCTGCTTGCTCGCGTTGCGGATCTTCTTCTGCATGCGGTCGTCGGAGTCGTCGACCTCGACCCGGATGCCCCGTTCCCGCAGCCGCAGCGCGACGTCGCGCAGGTAGGGCACCTGGTCGTCGGTGACCGGGATGCCGACCACCTGCACCGGGGCCAGCCAGGCCGGGAACGCGCCGGCGTAGTGCTCGGTGAGGATGCCGAAGAAGCGCTCGATGGAGCCGAACAGCGCGCGGTGCAGCATCACCGGCCGCTGCCGGGAGCCGTCGGCGGCGGTGTACTCGAGGGCGAACCGCTCGGGGAAGTTGAAGTCCACCTGCAGGGTCGACATCTGCCACGACCGGCCGATGGCGTCGCGGGCCTGCACCGAGATCTTCGGCCCGTAGAACGCCGCACCGCCCGGGTCGGGCACGAGCTCGAGCCCGGACGCGTCGGCGGCCGCCTGCAGCGCCGCGGTGGCCTGCTCCCACTGCGCGTCCTCGCCGATGAACTTCGGCGAGTCGTCGCGGGTGGACAGCTCCAGGTGGAAGTCGTCGAGGCCGTAGTCGCGCAGCAGGCCGAGGACGAACTCGAGGACGCCGCGGATCTCGGCGGCCATGTCCTCGCGGGTGGTGAAGATGTGCGAGTCGTCCATGGTCAGGCCGCGCACCCGGGTCAGCCCGTGCACCACCCCGGACTTCTCGTAGCGGTAGACGGTGCCGAACTCGAACAGCCGCAGCGGCAGCTCGCGGTAGCTGCGCCCGCGGCTCCGGTACACGAGGATGTGCATCGGGCAGTTCATCGGCTTGAGGTAGTAGTTCGCGCCCTCGAACTCCATGGGCGGGAACATCGTCTCCGCGTAGTACGGCAGGTGCCCGCTGGTGAGGAACAGGTCCTCCTTGGTGATGTGCGGGGTGTTCACGAAGGAGTAGCCGGCCTCCTCGTGCCGCTGCCGGCTGTAGTCCTCCAGCTCGCGGCGGACGATCCCGCCCTTCGGGTGGAACACCGCCAGCCCCGAGCCGATCTCGTCGGGGAAGCTGAACAGGTCCAGCTCGGCGCCCAGACGGCGGTGGTCGCGGCGCTCGGCCTCGGCCAGGTGCTCCAGGTACCTCTTGTGCGCCTCCCGGCTCTCCCACGCGGTGCCGTACACCCGCTGCAGCTGCGGGTTCTTCTCGTCGCCGCGCCAGTAGGCCGCTGCCGACCGGGTGAGGCTGAACGCCGGGATGCTGCTGGTGCGCGGCACGTGCGGGCCGCGGCACAGGTCGGTCCACACCCGGTCACCGGTGCGCGCGTCGAGGTTGTCGTACACGGTCAGCTGCCCGCCGCCGACCTCGACGTCGGCGCCGTCGGCCCCCGCGCCCTTGAGGCCGATGAGCTCGAGCTTGTACGGCTCGTGCGCCAGCTCGGCGCGGGCGTCGTCCTCGGTGACCTCCCGGCGCGAGAAGCGCTGGCCGGCCCTCACGATCTGCTGCATGCGCTTCTCCAGCGCCTGCAGGTCCTCCGGGGTGAAGGGCCGCTCGGGGTCGAAGTCGTAGTAGAAGCCGTTCTCCACCGGCGGGCCGATGCCCAGGCGGGTGCCGGGGAAGAGGTCCTGCACGGCCTGGGCGAGCACGTGCGCGGTCGAGTGCCGGATGACCGCGCGGCCCTCGGGGCTGGCGGCCACGACCGGCTCGACCTCGGCGTCGGCGTCCGGGACCCAGGACAGGTCGCGCAGGTCGCCGGAGGCGAGGTCGCGGACGACGACGGCGCCGTCGGGACCCTTGAGCGCGACCCCGGCGTCCTTGAGCGCCTGCTCGGCCGTGGTCCCGGCCGGCACCCGGATCGGGGTGGGGACGGCGGGGGCTGGCGCGGCGGACACGGGATCTCCTGGGGGTCGCTGGGCGGTTCGGGCGGCGCCGGCACGGGCGGGCGTCGCGCAGGCCAGCGTATCGACCGCCGCGGCGCTCACCCGGCCGACTCGGCCCCTCCGGCGAGGGTCACCACCGGGTCGCCGACCCCGACCGTCCCCGGCCGGGCCACCTCGGCGTAGACCCCCAGGCAGTGCCTCGGCAGCCGGGTGACCTCGAGCACCGCCGTGCCCAGCCGCAGCCGCCGGCCCACCCAGGTGCGCTCGTCGTCGCCGGGCAGGTCGAGCACCAGGTTGGCCCGCGGGTCCTCGGCGCCGCAGCCGGCCGGGACGACGCCGGCGGCCGCCCGGTCCAGCGCCTGGCGGGAGACCAGGTGCACCGCCGCGGCGCCCTCGGGACGGCCGGTCAGCGGCTCGAGCCGCACCGGCCCGCCCACCGCGGCGGCGACGGCGGCGGTGTCGGCCACGGGGTCCCCGGTGGCGGCGACGCCGGCCAGCGCCGGCGCGTCGCGGCCGCGCAGCACCCCCCCGGTGGCGTCGACGACGGCGAACGCGCGGTCGCCGGCCAGCCCGCCCGGGCCCACGTCGGCGCGCGGCAGCGGCGTCGCGGCGCACCCGCGCACCGGGTAGACCGCGATCCCGACCACCGTGCCCGACGTCACGGCGGCCACGCTAGTGCGGTCAGGCGGCGGCGGGACCCCGGCGGCGCAGCCGGCGCAGCTGGGACTCCAGATAGGGCCGGGCCCGGCGCTGGCCGCCGCGGACGGCGATCGCGGCCGCCAGGTCGGCCAGCACCCGGGCCAGCCGCGCCTCGTCGGCGGGCCAGCCGCGGCGCAGGCACTCCTCCAGCCACTCGACCGGCGCGGTGTGCCCCCGCTCGCCGTTGCAGCGGCGGCACGCGGCGACCTCGTTCTCCAGCCACGACGGGCCGCCCTTGACCCGCGGCACGACGTGCTCGGTCGTGGCGGTGACCTGCCCGGTCAACGCGCGGCCGCACCAGATGCAGGTGGGTCCGTCGCGCTCCACGGCCGCGTCCAGGCGGGCGGCCCTGTCCAGTGCCATCCCCTCCATGGTGCGCCCGGCCGCGGCGCCGTGGACCGCGCGCGCCGGTGAGACCGGCGACACGGCGTGCCCGGTACCGATGAGTTCCGTCGTGGGCCAGGGTCTCCCCGACGACACCGACCGACCCGGACGGGCTGACCGCCGGACCAGCAGTGAGGAGCACGACATGGGCGTCATCAGGGTGCACGAGTTCACCACCGTCGACGGGGTCGCCGACGCGCCGATGTGGACGGTGGACTACGGCTTCCCCGACGACCTCGCCGCCTCGATCGGCAACATCACCGCACCGGCCACGGGCATCCTGCTCGGCCGGAACACCTTCGAGATGTTCGCCCCGGCCTGGTCCACGCGGACCGCCGAGGAGGACGAGGGCGCGCCGTTCTTCAACGACACGACGAAGTACGTCGTCTCCTCCACGCTGACCGACGCCGAGTCGGTGTGGCGCAACTCCACCGCCGTCGGCGGCTACGACCCCGACCGCATCCGCGAGCTGAAGGCCGACCGCGACCTCTACGTCAGCGGCAGCGTGACGCTGGTGCGGGCGCTGGTCGCCGACGGCCTGGTCGACGAGCTGCACCTCTACGTCTACCCGCTCGCCGTCGGACAGGGCGTCCACCTGTTCCCCGAGGGCACCTCGCAGAAGCTCTCGCTCATCGGCGTCGAGGCGCTGAGCAACGGGGTGGCGCACCTGACCTACGGCCCGGCCTGAGCCGGCGGGAGCCCCGGACCGCGTGGTCCGGGGCTCCCGGTCACGGCCGCCGGGACCACCGCGGGACCGACCCACGCGTCGGAGAGGGAGTCACATGGCCAAGCTCGTCTACTCGATGATCACCTCGCTCGACGGCTACGCCGAGGCGGCCGAGGGCGACCTCGGCACGGGGGCCGAGGTCGAGGAGGTGCACACCTTCATCGGCGACCTCTTCCGGCCCGTCCGCACGTTCCTCTACGGCCGGCGGATGTACGAGACGATGGTCTTCTGGGAGACGGCGCACGAGGAGCCCGACGCGCCGCCGCACATCGTGGAGTACGCGCGCGACTGGCAGGCCGCCGAGAAGATCGTCTACTCGACGACGCTGGAGTCGGTGTCGAGCGAGCGGACCAGGATCGAGCGGAGCTTCGACCCCGACGCGGTCCGCCGGCTCAAGGCCGGGTCCGACCACGACCTCTCCGTCGACGGCCCCACCCTCGCCGCGCAGGCGATCGCGGCCGGCCTGGTGGACGAGTACCACCTGTTCATCACGTCGAGCGCGGTCGGCGGCGGCAAGCGGTTCTTCCCCGACGGGATCCGCCTCGACCTCGACCTGGTCGACCAGCGGACCTTCGCCAGCGGACTCATCTACGCGCGCTACCGGACCCGCTGAGCCCCGGACACCGAGCCCCGGACACGACGAGGGGCCGGGCTCCCCCGTTCCCGGGTTCGCGCGGCCCCTCGTGCCGGTGGGCGATACTGGGTTCGAACCAGTGACCTCTTCGGTGTGAACGAAGCGCTCTACCACTGAGCCAATCGCCCGCTGCGCGCTCCATGATGCCAGATGCTCAGCGCCAGAGCGGCACCCACCCCGGCACCCAGTCCGGCACGCCGGTCAAGTGCAGGACGACGACCATGACGCCGTAGACGAAGGCCGCCGTCAGCACGCCGATGCCCAGCCGCACCCACAGCGGCTGCCGGCCCAGCCACTCGGTCCAGGCCCGGACGTGGCGCTTGGTGAACTCCAGCAGCCGCTCGGCCCAGGTGAACTCGCTGGCGAGCACGAACAGGCCGGCGATGACGGTGAGCCAGCCCGGACCCGGCAGCGGGATGGTGGCCAGCCCCAGGGCGACGACGAGGCCGCCGACGATCCCGACCACGACCCGGTAGGCGTGGTCGACCGAGCGCCGCGCGGCGATGCGCCGGCGCCAGCGCGCCTCGGCGACCCGCTCGCGCAGGCTCCGGTGCCCGTCCTGCGCCGCGTGCTCCCGCCGCTCCCGCGCGGTCGGTCGCACCGCCGCCTCCTGCGGGAGGGGCGGCACGGTGTCCTGTCCGCTCAGCTGGTCACCTGCCCGTCCGCCACCACCTCCGACGGTTCCGCCGGAGCCTGCCGACCGGGCTCGATGCTGATCGCGTACGCCGCGTACTGGTCGATCCCGGTCGGGGCGGAGCCTACGGTCCGCAGGTCGGTCTGTGGGGAGATCACGTCGAAGGTGCCCAAGGCCACCGGGGCGTCCCCCGCGATCCCCCACACCACGTAGGTGCTGTCGCTGCTGTCGTTGACCCGCAGCCCGTGGGTGACGACCTCCAGGCGGCCCTCCCGGGCGACCACGGTGGCCACCGCCCCGCCGTCGCCGGTCCCGCCGTAGCCCGCCCCGCCGTCGCGGTGGACCGGTGCGATGACCGCCCGGCCCGGCTGCAGCAGCGCGTCGATCACCTCCGCCTGCCCGGCGGCGACCGCCTGAGCCTCGTCCCGGGACGACCCCAGGACCACGTTCCAGGTGCCCAGCGCCAGGATCGCCGCGACGGCGGCCGCCACCAGGGCGTTGGGCAGTACCCGCCGCCACACCGACGGGGCGCCGGCGCCGGGGGCAGCGGCCCGCGGGACGTAGTCGGGGAAGCCGGTGGCCGCCCGGCCGGCCGCGGTGGCGCCGGACCCGGGGACGTCGGTCCGCCGCCGCCCCCCGGGGACGCCTGGGGCGGGCGCGGTCTCGGGCGCGGGATCGGGCGGGGCCGGCACGGTGGGCCCACCGGGGTCCCCGCCCGCCACCGGGGCCGGCGGCGGCAGTTGCTCGGTGCGCTCGACGGCCCGGCGCAGCCGGTCGCGGAGCCGGTCGGAGGGCTCGGCCGGTGGCAGGTCGCCGGCCAGCGCCGTCATCACCTCGGACGTCTCGGCCACCGTGCGGGCGCAGCGGGGGCAGGAGGCCAGGTGCGGCGCGAAGACGGCCTCGTCCCCGGGCTCGAGCGCGTGCAGCGCCCAGCCGACGGCGAGCTCGTCGAAGGCCTGGTGGTCCTCGGGCCGCGGGCTCACCGGGCACCTCCGTCGACCGACGTGGGGTCGCTGAGCGCACCGCCGGCGGCGAGCCCGGCGACCGTGCCGAGCTCCTCCCTGAGCCGGCGCATCCCGGCGAGCATGCGGGTCTTGACCGTGCCCAGCGGCGCGCTGGTCAGCGCCGCGACCTCCCGCTGGGTGTACCCGCCGTAGTAGGCCAGCGTCAGCGCCTCGCGCTGGGCGTCGGGCAGCGCGCCCAGGGCCGCCCGCACCCGGTCGGACACCACCCGGCTCCAGGCCTGGTCCTCGACGTCGTGCGCGGCGGTCGGCGCGCCGAGCAGCAGGTCGTCCTCGGCGCGGGACCGCCGGCGCCGGTGGGCCTCCTCGCGGCGGACGGCGTCGACCGCCTTGTGGTGCACCATCGCCATGAGCCAGGAGGAGAAGCTGCCGCGGGCGCCGTCGTAGGCGTGCGGGTCGCGCCACACGCTCAGGAAGACGTCCTGGACCACGTCCTCGGCGAGCGTGTCGTCGGCCAGGATGCGGCGGGCGAGGGCGAACGCGGGCCGGCGGAACCGGGCGTAGAGGTCGTCGACGGCACCACGGTCACCCGCGCGCACCCGCCGCACGAGATCGGCGTCACCGGGGTCGCCCTCCGGTGGTCGTGCCGGACGCGTCACGGACCCCATCGTCACACGGGGCCTTCGACAGGCACACTGATCCCGGTTCACCACGCCGTGAGTCGGGTAGTGACAGAACACCCGGACGGACGACACGCCCGGGCGCCGGGACGCGCAACGTCCAGGCGTGCCGGTCGTTGGAGAGGTCATGCCGCACCGAGATTCCCCCGGGTACTCCGTCCCGACGACGCTGCACCTCGTGGGTCCCGGCTCGTGGACCGAGGTGCCGGCGGTCCTGTCCTACGAGGTCACCGACCCGTTCGCGGTCCGCATCGGCTTCGGCGACGTGGGTGACCCGGTCGACGACGGCATCACCTGGCTGCTCGGCCGCGAGCTGCTCGCCGCGGGCCTCGAGCACCCGGCCGGCGACGGCGACGTGCGGCTCTGGCCGGCACGCACCAGCGGCGACGTGCTGTACCTGCACCTGCGGGCCCCGTCGGGGGAGGCGCTCTTCGAGCTGTCGCGGGCGACGGTGGCCGCCTTCCTGCAGCAGACCGAGGCACTGGTCCCGTCGGGACAGGAGACCGCGGCGCTCGACGTCGACGAGGAGCTGGCCGTCCTGCTCTCCGGCGGCGGCGCCGATCCCGGGGCCCGCTGACCCCCGGGGGGACCCCCCGTGAACGCCCGCCTCCGGGTCGGGTATGGTTCTCCCTGCACGACAGCAACGCGGACGTGGCTCAGCTGGTAGAGCATCACCTTGCCAAGGTGAGGGTCGCGGGTTCGAATCCCGTCGTCCGCTCGAGACCTCGAGCGCTGGTCACCAGACCGGCGCTCGTGTGTGCGGTGGAGTGGCCGAGAGGCGAGGCAACGGCCTGCAAAGCCGTCTACACGGGTTCAAATCCCGTCTCCACCTCGCCTCCGCACCGACGCGGTGGAGCGGGACGGTCGCAGGACCGGACTCGGGCGATTGGCTCAGTGGTAGAGCGCTACCTTGACACGGTAGAGGTCACTGGTTCGAACCCAGTATCGCCCACCAGCATGGGAGCCCCGGACCACACGGTCCGGGGCTCCCGTCGTTCCCGGCCCCGTCAGCCGCGCCCCCCCACCGCCGGGGCGACGCGCTCGGCCCAGAACCGCTCCACCTGGTCGGCGAGCGCCTCGGGGGCGCCGCTGTTGTCGAGGACGACGTCGGCCACCGCCCGCCGCTGCTCGTCGGTGGCCTGCGCGGCGATGCGGGCCCGGGCGTCGTCCTCGCCCAGCCCGCGCAGGGCCAGGCGGGCCACCCGGGTCCCGAGGTCGGCCTCGACCACCAGCACCAGGTCGTGGTGGCCGGCCTGACCGGTCTCCACCAGCAGCGGCACGTCCTGGACGACGACGGCGTCCGGTGGCGCCTGGGCGATGACCTCCCGCGCCCGCGCCCGCACCAGCGGGTGGACGATCCCGTCGAGCCGGGCCCGCGCGTCGGGGTCGCGGAAGACGATCGAGGCCAGCGCCGCCCGGTCCAGCGCGCCGTCGGCGGTGAGCACCTGCGGCCCGAACGCGTCCACGACCGCGGCCAGGCCCGGCGTGCCGGGCTCGACGACCTCCCGCGCGATCCGGTCGGCGTCGACGACCACCGCCCCGCGGGCGGCCAGCAGCGCCGCCACCGTGCTCTTCCCCGATCCGATCCCGCCGGTCAACCCGATCCGCAGCACGTACGGACGGTAACCAGCTCGCGGGCAGGGGTCACGGACGGGTAACACCCGGGCGTCCGGTCCGGCGCGTCGCTCCAGTCACACGCGTCACTCCTCATAACGTCCGCCCCGGCGGTCACCCACGGAGGGGGACGCAGCCGAGAGAGGCAGGCACCACGATGTCGCAGACCCGCCCCGCGACCGCGACGGTCGTCCCCGGCTCCCGCGCCCGCGGTCGACACCGGGTGGAGCGTGCCGGCGGCATCCGGGTCGCCGACCTGCCGGCCGTCCGCGAGCGGATGGCGGCGCACGCGACCGCCGCCCCCGTCCGCCCCTCGCGGCGCACCGCCTTCGTGCGCTGGCTGCTCGACGCCGCGGCCGCCCGGTGCGCGGCGGGACCCGGCGACGAGACCGGCCCGCCCGGACGGGGATGCCGGGCGGGCCCCCTCCCCCGCGGCCGTACCGCACGGCCCCGGACACGGCAGAGGCCCAGGACCACCAGGTCCTGGGCCTCTGTCGTGTCTCAGACCGTCAGCCGGTCAGCAGGTCACTCCCCGCCGGCGAGCTTGGCCCGCAGCGCGGCGAGCGCCTCGTCGCTGGCCAGCGTGCCACCGGAGGTGTCGCTGGCCGGCGCCTCGCCACCGGAGGAGTAGTTGCCGCCGGCCGCGGCCTCGGCGTCGGCCTCGCGCGCCGCGGCGATCTGCTTGCGGTGCGCCTCGAAGCGGGCCTGGGCCTCGGCGTACTGCCGCTCCCAGGTCTCGCGGGCCTCCTCGTAGCCCTCGAGCCACTCGCCGGTCTCCGGGTCGAAGCCCTCGGGGTAGATGTAGTTGCCCTGCTCGTCGTACGAGGCAGCCATGCCGTAGGCGGCGGGGTCGAACTGCTCCTCGTCGCCGATGACGCCCTCGTTGGCCTGCTTGAGCGACAGCGAGATGCGGCGCCGGTCGAGGTCGATGTCGATGACCTTGACCAGGAGCTCGTCGCCGACCTGCACGACCTGCTCGGGGATCTCCACGTGGCGCTCGGCCAGCTCGGAGATGTGCACCAGGCCCTCGATGCCCTCGTCGACCCGGACGAACGCACCGAAGGGCACCAGCTTGGTGACCTTGCCCGGCACGACCTGGCCGATCTGGTGGGTGCGGGCGAACTGACGCCACGGGTCCTCCTGCGTCGCCTTCAGCGACAGGGAGACCCGCTCGCGGTCGAGGTCGACGTCGAGGACCTCGACGGTGACCTCCTGGCCCACCTCGACGACCTCGGACGGGTGGTCGATGTGCTTCCAGGACAGCTCGGAGACGTGCACGAGGCCGTCCACGCCGCCCAGGTCGACGAACGCGCCGAAGTTGACGATCGAGGAGACGACGCCGGTGCGCACCTGGCCGCGGGCGAGCTTGTTGAGGAACTCGCTGCGGACCTCGGACTGCGTCTGCTCCAGCCACTGCCGGCGGGACAGGACGACGTTGTTGCGGTTCTTGTCGAGCTCGATGATCTTGGCCTCGAGCTCGCGGCCCACGTAGGGCTGCAGGTCGCGGACGCGGCGCATCTCGACCAGCGAGGCGGGGAGGAACCCGCGCAGGCCGATGTCGAGGATGAGACCGCCCTTGACGACCTCGATGACGGTGCCGGTGACGACCTCGTCGGCTTCCTTCTTGGCCTCGATCGTGCCCCAGGCGCGCTCGTACTGGGCGCGCTTCTTGGACAGGATCAGGCGGCCTTCCTTGTCCTCCTTCTGGAGGACGAGGGCTTCCACCTCGTCGCCGACCTTGACGACCTCGTTGGGGTCGACGTCGTGCTTGATGGACAGCTCGCGCGAGGGGATGACGCCCTCGGTCTTGTAGCCGATGTCCAGCAGCACCTCGTCCCGGTCGACCTTGACGATGACGCCTTCGACGATGTCGCCGTCGTTGAAGTACTTGATCGTCTGGTCGATCGCGGCGAGGAAGTCCTCGGCGGTGCCGATGTCGTTCACCGCGATCTGGGGGGTGCTGTCGGGACGGACCTGGGTGGAGGTCATGTGGTCGAGTGCTCCGGACGGGGGATGCGTAGGGACGGGGGTACCGCGGCCGGGTGACCGCGGGAGCGGGGAGAGCCGGCGCGCGCCGATCCCTTGCGGGTACAGCACTGACAGACCTCTGGCGCATTCCCATGGTACGGACGCGGGCGCACGCGGGTCCACCAGGGTGGGCGACCTCTGCCCGGCGCCCGCGGCGTGTCACGATCGGCGTGTCATGAGCCTGCCCCTCGGTCCCGACGGCTACCCCGCCGCGGGCGGGGTCGAGGGCCGGCCGGGGGGCGCCCCCGCCGCGGCGCGGGCCACCCGCCCCCGGTGTGTCGCCGGGGCGCCGGCCAAACACTCCCAGCACCCC
>NZ_JBJGYX010000054.1:0-34137 GCF_054050195.1 Geodermatophilus sp. SYSU D00710 | reverse complement strand
TGGCGCCGTCCCCACCCGGGGGCGGCGCCACGGCCGTCTCCACCACCGTCGGGTGACCCCCCGGGGATGCGGAACGCGCAGGCCCCCTGCAGCGTTACAGGGACCGAGTGGGGTGTGAGGACGCAGCCCACCGACCGACCAGTCACCTCGAGGAGATGACGATGCCCAGCCACAACCCCGTCTTCGGCCGGGGCTTCGCCAACGCCGCCTCCGGCGGCGGTCAGCAGGGCTACGGCGCTCCCGGCTACGGCCAGCAGTACGGGCAGCCGTACGGCCAGCAGGGCAACGCCGCTCCCGGCTACGGCGCGCAGTACGCCCAGCCCTACGGCGCTCCGCAGGGCTACGGCCAGCCCTACGGCGACCAGCAGTACGGCACCCCGGCCCCGGCTCCCTTCAGCCCGCCGGCCACGCGCTACATGACGATGGACGACGTCGTCCAGAAGACCGGACTGTCGTTCCTCGTCACCGTCCTGGCCGCCGCCGCCGTCTGGGCGATGCCCGGGCAGGCCGCCTGGGGCCTGGCCCTGCCGGCCGTGCTCGTGGCCTTCGTCCTGGGCCTGGTGATCAGCTTCAAGCAGATCGCCAACCCGGTGGCCACGCTGGCCTACGGCGCGCTCTACGGTGTCGCGCTCGGCGCCATCAGCGAGGCCTTCAACAGCATCTACCCCGGCATCGTCGTGCAGGCGCTCATCGGCACGTTCGGCGTCTTCGCCGGCATGCTGGTGGTCTACAAGACCGGCGCCATCCGGGTCACCCCCAAGCTGACCCGCTGGATCGTCGGCGCCCTGTTCGGCGTCCTGGCGCTGGTGCTCGTCAACCTGATCGCCAGCTTCTTCACCCCGGGCGGTCTGGGCCTGCGCGACGGCGGCCCGCTGGCCATCGTGTTCAGCCTCGTCGTGATCGGTGTGGCGGCCTTCTCGCTGCTGCTCGACTTCGACATGGCCGACCAGGCCATCCGCCGCGGCGCCCCGGCGAAGTTCGCCTGGTACATCGCCTTCGGCCTGCTCGTCACGGTCGTCTGGCTGTACCTGGAGATCCTGCGGCTGCTGTCCTACTTCCAGGACAACTAAGTAAGGACCCCGCTGCCCCCCACGCCTCGCAGGCTCGGCGCGGGCCCCTGCAGCGGGGCCACCAGACAGCAGTGGCCCGGTCCCCTCACGGGGGCCGGGCCACTGTGGTGTCCGGGGCCGGCGGCCGGCCCCGACGGGTTCAGGAGAGGCGCTCGAGCACCATCGCCATGCCCATGCCGCCACCGACGCACATGGTCTCCAGCCCCAGGGTCTTGTCCTCGGTCTGCAGGCCGTTGATCAGCGTGCCGGTGATCCGGGCGCCGGTCATGCCGAACGGGTGCCCGACGGCGATCGCGCCGCCGTGCACGTTGAGCTTGTCGATGTCGATGCCCAGGTCGCGGTAGCTGGGGATGACCTGCGCGGCGAACGCCTCGTTGATCTCGACGAGGTCGATGTCGTCGATGGTCAGGCCGGCCCGCTGCAGCGCGAGCCGCGAGGCGTCGACCGGGCCGTAGCCCATGATCTCCGGCGAGAGGCCGGTCACCGCGGTCGAGACGACGCGGGCCAGCGGGGTCAGGCCGAGGTCGCGGGCCTTGGTGTCGCTCATGACCACCACGGCGGCCGCGCCGTCGTTGAGCGGGCAGGCGTTGCCCGCGGTGACCCGCCCGTCGGGGCGGAAGACCGGCTTGAGCCCGGAGATGCCCTCCAGCGTGGTGCCGGCGCGCGGGCCGTCGTCCTTGCTGACGACGGTGCCGTCGGGCGTGGTGACCGGGGTGATCTCCCGCTCCCAGAAGCCCTCGGCGATCGCCTTCTCCGCCAGGTTCTGGCTGCGGACGGCGAACTCGTCCATGTCCTGCCGGGTCACGCCCTTGAGCAGGGCCAGGTTCTCGGCGGTCTGGCCCATCGCGACGTAGACGTCCGGGACGTCGCCGCCCTCCCGCGGGTCGGTCCAGGACTCTGCGCCGCTCTCGGCGACCTTGGCCACGCGCGCCTCGGCGTCGCCGAACACCGGGTTCTTGGTGTCGGGCAGCGAGTCGCTGTTGCCCTTGACGAAGCGCGACACCATCTCGACACCCGCGGAGACGAACACGTCGCCCTCGCCGGCCTTGATCGCGTGCATCGCCATGCGGGTCGTCTGCAGTGACGAGGAGCAGTAGCGGGTGACGGTGGTGCCGGGCAGGTGGTCCATGCCCAGCAGCACGCTGACCACGCGGCCCATGTTGTAGCCCTGCTCGCCGCCGGGCAGGCCGCAGCCCAGCATCAGGTCGTCGATGTCGGCGGGGTCCAGCGCCGGCACCTTGTCCAGCGCCGCGCGGACGATGGTGGCGGCCAGGTCGTCGGGACGGAGGTCCTTGAGCGACCCCTTGAACGCGCGACCGATGGGGGAGCGTGCGGTCGCGACGATGACGGCTTCGGGCATGGGGTCCTCCGCGTTGAGGCGGGCTCCGGCCGGGGAGCACCGGGTGTCGGGTCACCCCGGAAACTACCCCTGGGGAGGCCGGGGACCGCCGGTGCGCCCGGGACACAGCACGGCTGTGGTGCGCGTCACGGAGCGCTGGAGACCGGGACCTCCGCCACGGCCTCGCGGACCTCCTCGGGCGTGGGCAGCTCGGTGGGCCGGCGGCGCAGCAGCCGCGCCCAGGTGCCCAGCGGACCGGTGCTCGAGCCCCGCACCTCGGTGGCGCGCACCTCGGTGCCGGGGCGCCCCGCGGCGCGGGCGGCGGCCCGGGCGACCGGGCGGACGCTGCCGCGACGCTCGCGGCGTCGCTCGTCCCGGGCCGGCCAGACGCCGACGGCGTCGGCGAGGGCGGGCAGCAGGACCGCGGCCGCCGCCGCGTAGCCGGCGGCGCTCGGGTGGAACTCGTCGATGCTGAACAGGGTCCGGTCCTGGGCGAAGGAGGGACCGAGCACCGACCCCAGGGAGACGGTGCGGCCGCCGGCCTCGACGACGGCGATCGTCTGCGCCGCGGCCAGCTGCCGGCTCCACCGCCGCGCCAGCAGCCGCAGCGGCTGGCCGATGGGCCGGATGGTGCCGAGGTCGGGGCAGGTGCCGACGACGACCTCCGCGCCGGCCTCCCGCAGCCGCCGCACGCAGTCGGCCAGGTGGCCCACCGACACCGCCGGCCGGGTGCGGGTGGTGACGTCGTTGGCGCCGATCATGATCAGCACGAGGTCGGGGCGCTGGGCCACGGCCTGCTCGACCTGCGGGTCGAGCTCGCAGGACTCCGCGCCGGACACCGCGAGGCGGACCAGCCGCACGGGGCGCTCGGCCAGCTCGGCCAGGGCCGCGGCGAGCAGCACGCCCGGCGTCTCTGCAGCCCGCTCCACGCCCAGCCCGACGGCGCTGGAGTCGCCGAGCACGGCGAACACGAGCGGCTTGGCGCGGCCGCGGGTCCGGCCGTAGACGCCGTCGCCGGGGGGCGGTGGCTGCTCGGCGGTCCGCGCCTCCACCCGGCGGCGGGCCGACAGGGCCTCCCAGCGCAGCAGGGCGAGCAGGCCGGCGCCGGCGAGGCCGACCCCGCCACCGCCGTAGGCGGCGGCGGTCACCAGCCGCCGTGCCCTGCTCGCTCGAGTCACCGCCACCCCGATCGTCACGCGCTGCGACCACCTGTCCTGCAGGCTAGCGAGCCTCTACGGTGCGCTCCGTGTCCGAATCCCCCGTGCGGGTGGCCTCTGGGGGAACGTCGGGTGACCGGTCGCGGCTGATCGTCGACGTCCTGGTCGAGGCGTTCTCCGAGCTGATGGCCGCCGACGCCGACGCCTTCCGCACCAAGTTCCGCAAGATGGCCGCCGACCCGTTCGCCTTCTACCGGGGCAGCGCGTGCCTGTTCTACGCCGACATGGACGTCCTCGAGGACCGGTGGGCCGACGAGCGCACCAGCCGGGTGTGGATCCAGGGCGACCTGCACGCGGAGAACTTCGGCACCTACATGGACGGCGCCGGGCGGATCGTGTTCGACGTCAACGACTTCGACGAGGCCTACGTCGGCCACGTCAGCTGGGACCTGCGCCGCTTCGTGGCCAGCTTCGCGCTGCTGGCCTGGCGCAAGGCGCTCGGTGACGACGTCATCTCCGACCTGCTGCGCACCTACCTGACCGCCTACCTCGACCAGGTCGCGGCCTTCGCCCGCTCCGACGACGACCGCTCGTTCGCCCTGACCGCCGCCGACACCGAGGGCGCGGTCCGCGAGGCGATCCTGGAGACGACGACGCGCACCCGCGCCGCGCTGCTGGACCGGATGACCGTCGTCGAGCGGTACCAGCGGCGCTTCACCGACGGCGGCCGCACCCGCCGGCTCGACGACGACGAGCGCGACCGCGTGCTGGCGGCCCTCGACCGCTGGCGGACGACGGTGGTGCCCCCGGTGCGCCGTCGCGACGTGGCCTACGACGTCAAGGACCTGATCGGCACCGGCGGCTTCGGCATCGGCAGCGCGGGCCTGCCCGCCTACAACGTGCTGCTGGAGGGCTACGACCAGGCGCTGGAGAACGACGTCGTCCTGTCCATCAAGCAGGGCAACGTGGCCGCGCCCAGCCGCGTCGTCCGGGACCCGGCGATCGCGGGCTACTTCGAGCACCACGGGCACCGGACGGCGGTCAGCCAGCGGGCGCTGCAGTCCAACGCCTCGCAGTTCCTCGGGCACACCGAGATCGACGGCGTCGGCTTCGTCGTCCAGGAGCTCTCGCCCTACGAGAACGACCTGGACTGGGAGGACCTCACCGAGCCCGAGGAGATCGCGCCGGTGCTGGCGCAGCTGGGCCGGGCGACGGCGAAGATGCACTGCGTCGGGGACGCCGACAGCGACCACACGCTCGTCGACTTCCAGGTCGAGGAGGCGATCGGGGCGGTGGTGGGGGACCGCCGCGCGGAGTTCCTCGACGACCTGGTCGCCTTCGCCCACGCCTACGCCCGGCAGACGCAGGAGGACCACCGGCTCTTCGTCGACGCCTTCCGCGCCGGCGCGATCCCGGGGGTCAGCTCGACCGGCTCGCACCCGGTCCGCCCGCGCCGGGCATAGGGAGCTCTCCGCACGTCCCCGCCGCCGGGACGTGCGGAGAGCTCCCCATGCCTCAGCGGGCCCGCCGGCCCCTGCGGGTGCGGAGGTAGTCGGCCACCACGTACTCGCCGAGCCGGTCGCTGTCGGGGGTGAACACCCGCCCGCCGGCCCGGGCGGTGATGTCGTGGACGAAGTGCACCAGGCTCGGCTCCGGGTCGAGGGCGAAGACGTTGAGCGTCGCCCCCGACCGGGCCACCCGCTCGACCTCGGCGACGGTCCGGGCGATCGTCTCCGGCATCGGCGGCCAGCAGAAGTACGGGGTGCCGTCGTCCTCCAGGTGGGCGGTCGGCTCGCCGTCGGTGACGACCAGGACCACCGGCTCGGCGTCGCGGTGCCGGGCGAGGAAGCGACGGGCCAGCATCAGGCCGTGCTGCAGGTTGGTGCCCTGCAGCGTGTCGACGCTCAGCTCGGCCAGCGTCTCGGGCCGCAGCACCTGCGCGGTGGAGGAGAAGCCGATGATCTGGATGGCGTCCTGGGGGAACCGGGTGGTGACCAGGGAGTGCAGCGCCATCGCCGTCGACTTGGCCGCGCCCCAGGTGCCGCGCAGCGCCATCGAGTAGGAGAGGTCGACCAGCAGCGCCACGGCCGCGCCGGTGCGCCGCTCGGTCTCCACGACCTCGAAGTCCTCGACGGCGATCCGCACCCGCCGGTCCTCGCGGGGCTCCCCGGCGGTGCGCAGCACGGCGTTGCGGACCGTGCGGACGACGTCGAGGGGCTGCTCGTCGCCGAAGTGCCACTCGCGCGAGGCGCCGGTCAGCTCCCCCGCGGCCCCGGCGTCGGCGACGTCGTGCTCGCCGCGGCCGGTGGCGTCGAGCTTGGCGAAGACCCGCCGCAGCGCCGTCGCGCCCAGCCGCCGCACCGCCTTGGGCGAGAGCTCCAGCTTGCCGTCCCGCCGGACGAGGTGACCCTGCCGCTCCAGCTCCCGCTCGAGCTGGCGCAGCGCGGCGAGGTCGTCGACGGCGTCGCGGCCCAGCGCCTGCTCGAGCAGCTCCTCGTCGACGTCGGCCAGCGAGGCGCCGGCGTAGCCCTGGGAGAGCTGGTTGGACAGCGCCTCGAGGTCGGCGAGCTCGGCGACGGCGCTGGTCGCGTCGCCCAGGCCGAGCGCCTGCTCGCCGTCGGGGACCTGCCCGCGCTGACCCCAGGGCAGGTCGGGGCGGGCCTGCCGCAGCGCGTCCTGCAGGTGGGCCATCTCGCTGGCCAGGCCCAGGTCGGACATCGTCTGGGCCATGAGGTCGGCCAGCTCCGCCCGCTGCTCGGGGGAGAGGCCGGCCATCATCCGCTCCTGCGCGGCGGCCCGGCGGGCGAGGGAGTCGATCAGCTCGTCCACCGACTGCGGGTCGTCGGGGAAGAACTGCCCGTGCCTGTCCATGAACTCGCGGAACCGCTCGTCGGTGTCCTCGCCGCGGTTGTGCGCGTCGATCAGCGAGGACAGGTCGGCGACCATGTCCCGCACCGCCTGCACGTCCTGCTCGGTGGCGTTCTGCAGTGCCTGCTTCATGTTCGCGAAGGAGCTGTCGAGCACCTCGCGGCGCAGCAGGTCCTGGATCTGCTCGTAGGCCTCGCGGGCCTCGGCGGAGCGGAACGGGTAGTCCTTCAGCGCCCGGACCGCGCCCGCGGTGTCCTGCGGCAGCGCGTCGAGCTCGGCCTCGGCCAGCCGGGCGGCGTCGTCGGGGTCGGGGAACAGCTGGCGGCGCTCGGCCTCCAGCGCCCGGTCGAGCAGCTCGCGCACCTCCTGCAGCGTGCCGTCCATGCGGCCGGCGGTGCGCGCCTGCCGCAGCCGCTCGCGGACCGAGCGGCGCAGCTCGTCCAGGCCGCGCCGGCCGTCCATGCCGCGGCGCAGCAGCTCGCGCAGCGCCTCCCGAACGCCGCTGCCGCCGAGCACCGAGTCGCCGATCTCGTCGACGGCGCTGCCGAGGTCGTAGGGCGGGGCGAGCGGGTCGGGCCCGCCCCGCCAGCGGCCGTACCGGTACCCCCTGCCGGGGCGTGGGCGGGCCACCGTCAGGCCCCGTACACCGTGCGGGTGCCGTCGGTGTCCTTGGCCAGCCGGCGGGTGAGGTACAGCCCCTCGAGGGCGAACTCCACCGCGGCGGCGGCCTGCTCGGCCGACTGCTCGCCCTCCGGGACGCCGAGCCGCCCGAGCAGCTCGGCCAGTCGCGGGATGGTGCCGAGCTGGCCCAGCAGCGCCGCGCCGGGCACGAGCTCGCCGGACTCGACGGTCTCCCCGCCGGTGAAGTGCTCCTGCAGGCCGGTGAGGTCCAGCCCGCCGCAGCGGGCGCGGAAGGTCTGCGCGGTCGCCTGCCGCAGCAGGTGCTCGAGGACCTCCAGCTCGCGGTCGTCGTCGGGGTCGCTGCCGGCGTCGGCGAACTCGACCTTGCCGCGACTGGCCGGCACGACGCTCGGCAGGTCGACCACGCGGGCGACCGGCCGGGTCTCCCCGGCGACGGCGGCCCGGCGGACGGCGGAGGCGGCGACGGTCTCCAGCCCGGCGATGGCGAACCGGGCACTCACGCCGGAGCGCTGGTCGACGTGGCTGGACTCGCGGACCAGCCGGGTGAACCGGGCGACGATCTCCAGCAGGTGCTCGGGGACGACGGGCGCGTCGAACGCGTCGTGCCCGCTCGGTGCGCCCAGCCCGCTGGTCCTCGCCTCCTGGCGCAGCAGCCGGATCTCGTCGGCGAGCTCGATCGGGTAGTGGGTGCGCACCTCGGCGCCGAAGCGGTCCTTCAGCGGGGTGATGATCCGCCCGCGGTTGGTGTAGTCCTCGGGGTTGGCGCTGGCCACCAGCAGCAGGTCCAGCGGCAGCCGCACGCGGTAGCCGCGGATCTGGATGTCGCGCTCCTCGAGCACGTTGAGCAGCGCGACCTGGATGCGCTCGGCGAGGTCGGGCAGCTCGTTGACGCTGAAGATGCCGCGGTTGGTGCGGGGCACCAGGCCGTAGTGCACCGTCTCGGGGTCGCCCAGCGTGCGGCCCTCGGCGACCTTGATCGGGTCGACGTCGCCGATGAGGTCGCCGACGCTGGTGTCCGGGGTGGCCAGCTTCTCCCCGAAGCGCTCGCTGCGGTGCAGCCAGGTGACCGGGGTGTCGTCGCCGAGCTCGGCGATCCGGCGGCGCGCCCAGGCGCTGATCGGGGCCAGCGGGTGCTCGTTGAGCTCGCTGCCGGCGAGGACCGGGGTCCACTCGTCGAGCAGGCCGACCAGGGTGCGGATCAGCCGGGTCTTGCCCTGGCCGCGCTCGCCGAGCAGGACGAGGTCGTGGCCGGCGATGAGGGCCCGCTCGACCTCGGGGACGACGGTGTCCTCGAAGCCGACGATGCCGGGCAGGGTGGGCTCGCCTGCGCCGAGGCGGGCGAGCAGGTTGGCGCGGATCTCGGCCTTGACCGGCCGGGCGACGGCTCCGGAGGCGCGGAGCTCGCCGAGGGTCGTGGGTGCGGGTGGGGTCTGCGCAGGTGCGACGTCCGTCACTCCAGCCACGGTACGACCACCTGCGACGATCCGGGAACGCCTGCGGGTCACGGGCCTGCGAGGATCGGCGGCGTGGGGACGGAGCTGGTCTGTGGGGACGACGTCGCGGCGGCCGCCGCCCTGCTCGACGGCGTCGTCCGGCACACCCCGCTCGAGCACTCGCGGGCGCTGGCCGAGCGGGTGGGCGGGCCGGTGTTCCTCAAGTGCGAGAACCTGCAGCACACCGGCTCGTTCAAGTTCCGCGGTGCCTACACCCGGCTGTCCCGGCTCTCCGCGGAGGAGCGGGCGCGCGGCGTGGTCGCGGCCAGCGCCGGCAACCACGCGCAGGGCGTGGCCCTGGCGGCCCGGATGCTCGGCATCCGGGCGACGGTCTTCATGCCCGAGACCGCGCCGCTGCCCAAGGTGGCGGCGACGCGGGGCTACGGGGCCGACGCCCGCCTGACCGGGGCCGACCTGACCGACGCGCTGGCCGCGGCGGTCGCGCACGCGCAGGAGACCGGCGCGGTCTTCATCCACCCCTTCGAGCACCCCGACGTCATCGCCGGGCAGGGCACCGTCGGCCTCGAGGTCCTCGAGCAGTGCCCCGACGTCGCCACCGTCGTCGTCTGCACCGGCGGCGGCGGGCTGGTCTCCGGCGTGGCCGCGGCCGTCAAGGAGCGCGAGCCGGGCGTGCGGGTGGTCGGCGTGCAGGCCGCGGCGGCCGCCGCGTTCCCCGGCTCGCTCGCGGCCGGCCGGCCGGTGGCGCTGTCCGGGATGGCCACGATGGCCGACGGCATCGCCGTCGGGTCGCCCGGTGACCTCACCTTCGCGCACGTCCGCGACCTGGTCGACGAGGTCCGCACGGTGACCGAGGAGGACATGTCCCAGGCGCTGCTGTTCTGCCTGGAGCGGGCCAAGCTCGTCGTCGAGCCGGCGGGGGTCGCCGCGGTGGCCGCGGTGCTGGCCGCCCCGGGCGCCTTCGAGCCGCCGGTGGTCGCGGTCGTCTCCGGCGGCAACATCGACCCGGTGCTGCTGCTCAAGGTCGTGCAGCACGGCATGGCCGCGGCCGGCCGCTACCTGCGGCTGCGGCTGCGCGTGCCCGACCGGCCCGGCTCGCTGGCCGCGGTGCTGTCGGTGCTGGCCGCCGCCGGCGCCAACGTGCTGGAGGTCGAGCACGAGCGGACGGCGACCCGCCTCGACCTCGGCCAGGTGGAGGTCTTCGTCGTCCTCGAGACCCGCGGTCCCGACCACGCCCGGTCGGTCACCGCCGCCCTCGAGGAGGCCGGCTTCGCCGTCGCGGAGGCCTGAGCGATCAGTTCCGCGCCGCCGCGGCGTCTGTCCCCCGGGGGCCGCCGGGCCCACCGGGGACGGAGAGGTGCCGTGGAGACGGACAACAGGCGACCAGGCGTTCGCGCGGGGCGGACAGGGCTCGGGAAGTGTCGGCGCTCACACGTGGTTCCGCCGGCATGAGCGACGCGATCCTCGTCGAGGGACTGCAGAAGAGGTTCGGGTCCACCACGGCCCTGGCCGGGGTGGACCTCACCATCCCCGAGGGCAGCGTCCTCGGCCTGCTGGGCCCCAACGGCGCGGGCAAGACCACCGTCGTCCGCATCCTCTCCACGCTGCTGCAGCCCGACGGCGGGCGCGCCGAGGTGGCCGGCGTCGACGTCGTGCGCGACCCGGACAGCGTGCGCTCGGTCATCGGGCTGACCGGGCAGTACGCCGCGGTCGACGAGTACCTGACCGGGTTCGAGAACCTGGAGATGGTCGGCCGGGTCTACCGGCTCGGCAAGCGCGAGTCGCGCGCCCGGGCCGGGGAGCTGCTCGAGCGCTTCGACCTCACCGACGCGGCCAACCGGCCGGCGAAGACCTACTCCGGCGGCATGCGCCGGCGGCTGGACATCGCCGCCTCGCTCATCGCCCGGCCGCGGGTGCTGTTCCTCGACGAGCCCACCACCGGGCTCGACCCGCGCAGCCGGCTGGCGATGTGGGAGTTCATCGCCGACCTGGCCGGCGGCGGCACGACGGTCCTGCTCACCACCCAGTACCTCGAGGAGGCCGACCGGCTGGCCGAGCGGATGGTGGTCATCGACCGGGGCCGGGTCATCGCGCGCGGCACGGCCGACGAGCTCAAGGCGCAGGTCGGCGGCCAGCGGCTGGAGCTGACCGCGGGTCGCGCCGAGCACCTGGAGGAGGCCGCCCGGCTGCTGGCGCCGCTGGCCTCCGGGGAGCCGCAGCGCGACGAGCAGACCCGCCGGCTGAGCGTGCCGGTGCGCGGCGGCACCGACGACCTCGCCGAGGCGCTGCGGCTGCTGGCCGGCAGCTCCGTGGAGGTCCTCGACGTCGGGCTGCGCCGGCCCGACATCGACGACGTGTTCCTCAGCCTCACCGGCCACGCGGCCGAGGACGGCGCCGACGACGCGGCGGCCCAGCCGGTCCCCGCCGGAGGTGTGCGATGAGCTCGCTGTCCGCGACGCTGTCCGACAGCGTCGTCATCACCAAGCGGAACCTGATCAAGGTCAAGCGGGTGCCCGACCTGATCGTGTTCGCGACGCTGTCGCCGATCATGTTCGTGGTGCTGTTCCGCTACGTGTTCGGCGGCGCGATCGGCGGCCTGCCGCCGGGCATCAGCTACGCCGAGTTCCTGCTGCCGGGCATCTTCGCGCAGACGGTCGTGTTCGGCTCCACCGTCACCGGCGTGAGCATCGCCGAGGACCTGCAGAAGGGGCTGATCGACCGGTTCCGGTCGCTGCCGATGTCCCGCGCGGCGGTGCTGGTCGGGCGCACCGTCGCCGACGCCGGGCTCAACGTCATCTCCATCGCGGTGATGGCGGTGACCGGCCTGCTGGTCGGCTGGCGGATCAACTCGTCCTTCGGCGAGGCGGTGGGCGGGTTCCTCGTGCTGCTGGTCTTCGCCTACGCGGTCTCCTGGCTGATGGCGGTGGTCGGGCTCCTGGTCCGCACGCCGGAGGTGGTCAACAACGCCAGCTTCATCGTGATCTTCCCGCTGACGTTCATCGCGAACACCTTCGTGCCGCTGGAGACCTTCCCGGCGGTGCTGCGCACCTTCGCCGAGTGGAACCCGGTCTCGACGGTCACCCTCGCCGCGCGGGAGCTGTTCGGCAACGTGCCGCCCGGCTACCCGGAGCCCGAGGCGTGGTCACTGCAGAACCCGGTGCTCTACACGCTGCTGTGGACCGCGCTGATCCTCGCGGTGTTCGTGCCGCTGTCGGCCCGCCTCTACAAGCGGGCCGCCGGTCGCTGAGTGAGGGCCACGGGCTCGGCCCGTCGCCAGGAGGAGTGGGGGCCGGAGGCCTCCGCGAGGAGCGGCGGGTGGGGCTCCGCGGCAGGAGGCCCCCTTCCGGGCCCCGCCCCGAGCCTGCGAGGGGTGGGGAGAAGGGGGTCCTTCTGGGCACCTGGCCGCGGTGCGGTCCGGCAGGACCGCAGTGACACTGGCGGCGATGAGCGCCGAGCCCGCCCCCGCCGTGCCCACCTCCGCCGTCGCCTCCGGCAACCCGCTGCTGACCGAGTCGCCACTGCCGTACCGGCTGCCGCCGTTCGCCGACGTCACGGTGGAGCACTGCCGCGAGGCGGTGCTGGCCGGGATGGCCGAGCAGCGGGCGGAGATCACGGCGATCACCGGGTCGGCCGAGCCGCCCGACTTCGAGAACACCGTCGTGGCGCTCGAGCGCTCCGGCGCCCTGCTGCGGCGGGCCGGCGCGGTGTTCGCCAACCTGGCGTCGTCGGTGTCGACCCCGCGGCTGCGGGAGATCGAGCGGGAGCTCGCCCCGCTGCAGGCCGCGCACGCCGACGCACTGCGCCTGGACCCGGCGCTGTTCGCCCGGGTCGACGCCGTCCACGAGGCGCGCTCCGACTCCGGTCTGGACGCCGAGGCGGTGCGGCTGGTCGAGCGGCACCACCTCGACCGGGTGCTGGCCGGGGCCCGCCTCGACGACGCCGGCCGCGCCCGGCTCTCCGAGCTCAACCGCGAGCTGTCGGAGCTGTCCACGCAGTTCGGGCAGAACCTGCAGCTGGCCACCGAGGCCGCCGCCGTCCGGGTGGCCGACGCCGCCGAGCTCGACGGGCTGTCCGAGGAGGAGGTCGCCGCGGCGGCCCGGGCCGCGGCCGACCGCGACCTCGACGGGTACGTGCTGCCGCTGCTCCTGCCCACCGGCCAGCCGGTGCTGGCCAAGCTGCGCGACCGCGCGCTGCGCCGCCGGGTGTTCGAGGCGTCGGTGGGCCGGGCGTCGTCCGGGGAGCACGACAACGGCCCGGTGGCCGCCCGGATCGCCCGGCTGCGGGCCGAGCGCGCCCGCCTGCTCGGCTTCGCCACCCACGCCGACCTGGTGCTGGCCGACCAGACGGCGGGCAGCACCGCCGCCGTCGACGCGATGCTCGGCTCGATGGTCGGCCCCTCGGTGGCCAACGCGCGGGCCGAGGCGCGGACGCTGGCCGAGGTCGCCGCCCGGGACGGCGTCGAGGAGCTCGCGCCCTGGGACTGGGCGTTCTACAGCGAGCGCGTGCGGGCCGAGCGGTACTCGGTCGACCGGGCGGCGCTGCGACCCTGGTTCGAGCTGGACCGGGTGCTCGTCGACGGCGTCTTCCGGGCCGCGGAGCTGCTCTACGGCCTGCGTTTCACCCCGCGTCCCGACCTCGCCGGCTACCACCCCGACGTGCGGGTCTGGGAGGTCACCCGCCCCGACGGCGAGCCGGTCGGCCTCTACCTCGGCGACTTCCTCGCCCGCGAGGGCAAGCGCGGCGGGGCGTGGATGAGCTCCTTCGTCACCCAGTCCCGCCTGCTGGGCACCCGGCCGGTCGTGGTCAACGACCTCAACGTGGCGCCCGCGCCCGAGGGGCGGCCGACGCTGCTGACCCTGGACGAGGTCGACACGCTGTTCCACGAGTTCGGCCACGCGCTGCACGGGCTGAGCTCGGCGGTGACCTACCCGCGCTTCGCCGGCACCGCGGTGCCCCGGGACTTCGTCGAGTTCCCCAGCCAGGTCAACGAGATGTGGGCGCTGTGGCCCGAGGTGCTGGCGCACTACGCGCGGCACGTCGACACCGGGGAGCCGCTGCCGGCCGCCGTCGTGGAGGCGATCGACGCCGCCCGGCTGTGGGGCGAGGGGTTCGCGACGCTGGAGTACCTGGCCGCCACGCTGCTCGACCAGGCCTGGCACCGGATCACGCCGGAGACCGAGGTCGGCGATCCCGCGGAGTTCGAGCGGCGCGCCCTGGAGCAGGCCGGCGTCGCCTTCGACCTGGTGCCGCCGCGCTACCGGACGACGTACTTCCAGCACGTCTTCGCCGGGGGCTACGCGGCCGGCTACTACTCCTACATCTGGTCGGAGGTCCTCGACGCCGACACGGTGGAGTGGTTCCGGGAGAACGGCGGGCTGCGGCGGGAGAACGGCGACGTCTTCCGGGAGCGCCTGCTGTCCCGCGGCGGGTCGGTGGACCCGCTGGAGGCCTTCCGCGCGGTCCGCGGCCGCGACGCCGACCCCGGCCCGCTGCTGCGCCGCCGCGGCCTCGCCTGACGGGCCCGCGACGATCAGGTGACCTGATCGTGGCGCGTCCTCCCGCACGGTGGGACGTGAGGTAGGACGCGCTGCGGCGAGGGAGGACGCGCCACCGACGTGGCCGCGGTGTCCGGTAGGCCGACGGCCTCTACAGCCAGGGCAGGGACAGCACCAGGTCCAGGTCGTCGGGGGCGTTGCCGTCGCGCACGAGCCGGTTGGGCTGGTGGTGGCCGCACGCCGTGCAGCGGTGCACCACCTGCCAGCCCTTGCCCGACTTCTCCACCAGGCCGATCGGCTCCATCGGCTGCCGGCAGTCGCTGGCCCGGTCGCCGGGCAGCTCGTCGACGTGCAGCGACCACAGGCACACCGGGCAGTGGTTGCGGTAGTGCCCGTCGGTGTTCGCGGGGACGTCGGCGGCGCAGTGCACGCAGACGAAGCCGGTGTTCTCCGCCCGCCGGGAGCGGGCCACGACGCGGTGCCGGGTCAGGGGACGAACGGCTCGACGGCGACGACCTCGACGGTGATGTCGCGGCCGTTGGGCGCCTGGTAGGTGACCGACGTGCCCGGCTCAGCGCCGAGGATCGCCGAGCCCATGGCCGACTCCGGCGAGTAGACGGCGAGGTCGGTGGTGCCGGCGATCTCGCGGGAGCCGAGGAGGAACTTCTCGGTCTCGTCGTCGCCCTGGAACCGGATGGTGATCACGGTGCCGAGCTCGGCGGAGGTCGCGGTCGTGGGGGGCTCGCCGACGCGGGCCTTGCGCAGCAGGTCGGTCAGCTGGCGGATCCGGCCCTCCTGCTTGCCCTGCTCCTCCTTGGCGGCGTGGTAGCCGCCGTTCTCCTTGAGGTCGCCCTCCTCGCGTCGGGCGTTGATCTCGGCTGCCATGGCGGGACGGCCGGCCACCAACTGGTCGAGCTCGGCCTTCAGCCGGTCGTGGGCCTCCTGGGTCAGCCAGATGCCCTGCTCGTTCTCGGTGGGGGTGGTCACGCGGGGTACTCCTGCAGCTCGGGAGCCGCCTCCCGGCCGGGAGACGGGTCGACGTCGATCCGGCCAAGCTAACACCGGCCGGAGGGCCCCTGCAGGGACGCGAGCGCCCCGGCGGGGAGGGAGCAGGTTACCCACGCCGGACGTGAGGAGCAGCACATCCACCCGTCCGGGCCGCCGGGACGGGGCGGGCTCTCCCCGCGCCGGGGGACACTGGTCGGGTGACCGAAGCAGACCCGTTGCGCCTGCTCGCCGTGCACGCCCACCCCGACGACGAGTCGAGCAAGGGCGCGGCGACCATGGCGAAGTACGTCGCCGAGGGCGTCGAGGTGCTGGTGGCGACGTGCACCGGTGGCGAGCGCGGCTCCGTGCTCAACCCGGCGCTGGACCGTCCGGAGATCTGGGAGCGCCTGCCGCAGCTGCGCGTCGAGGAGATGGCCCGCGCCCGGGAGATCCTCGGCGTCCGGCAGGAGTTCCTCGGCTTCGTCGACTCCGGCCTCCCCGAGGGCGACCCGCTGCCGCCGCTGCCCGAGGGCTGCTTCGCGCTGGTGCCCACCGAGGAGGCCGCGGCGCCGCTGGTCGAGCTGATCCGGCGGTTCCGCCCGCAGGTCGTGCTCACCTACGACGAGCGGGGCGGCTACCCGCACCCCGACCACATCAAGACCCACGACGTCTCGGTGCTCGCGTTCGAGGCGGCCGGCGACCCGGACCGCTACCCCGATCTCGGCGAGCCCTGGCAGCCCAGCAAGCTCTACTACCACATGGGCTTCACGCTGACCCGGATGCGGGCGCTGCACGAGGCGATGCTCGAGACCGGCGCCGAGTCGCCCTACGCCGAGTGGCTGGCCGGCTGGGACCCCGAGCGGGACATGTCCCACCGGGTCACCACCCGGGTGCCCTGCGCCGAGTACTTCCCGGTCCGCGACGCCGCGCTCATCGCGCACGCCACCCAGATCGACCCCACCGGCCGCTGGTTCGCCTGCCCGATGGACGTCCAGCAGCGGGTCTGGCCCACCGAGGACTACGAGCTCGCCCGTTCCCTGGTGGACTCGACCCGCCCCGAGGACGACCTGTTCGCCGGCATCCGCAGCGAGGTGAGGGTCCCGTGAGCACACTCGCCACGGTCTCCGTCGCCGTGACCGCCGCCGAGCAGCAGCTGCCCGAGGACGTCGGCAAGTCCGGCCCGCTGGGGGCGTTCCTCGTCCTCGTGCTGCTCGTCGCGACCGTGCTGCTGGTCAAGTCGATGAGCCGGCACCTCAAGCGGCTGCCGCGCAGCTTCGACGAGCCCGACGCCCCGCGGGTCGTCGTCCCCGACACCCCGGCCGACCTGGTCGAGCCCCGGCAGCCCGGTCAGGACCTGCTCGACACGCTCCGCCGGGCCCCGCGGGCCATCGAGGGACCCCGGGACGGCGACGGGCGGACGGACCCGCCGGCACGCTGACGCCGGCGGGCCCGCCCCGGGGCTCACCAGGTGTGGGCCACGTCGACGACCAGGCGGGAGCCGTCCCCGGGGCCGTCGAGGACGAACGTCCGGAACGGCAGCCGCGCGCGGACGCCCAGGCCGACGGTGCTCGACCCCTCGAACGACCGCGCCCAGGCAACCTGGCGGAAGGTGCTGTAGCCGGTCACGCCCACGGCCTCGGCGGGGTTCGCCGGCGCGTAGGTGGCGGTGCCGCGCGAGGTGTACGCGGGCGTGTGCACGACCACCTGCAGGTCGGCGTTGCCGCGCAGCGGGACGGGGGTGCCCGAGCCGTCCTGCACGACCTGGCTCACGTAGCGCACGTCGTAGGACACCGCGGACGCGTCGATCCCGTCGAGGTCGAGCACCAGCCGGTCGTAGCAGGCGTGCCGGCCGGCGCGGACGTCGTCGAGGGTGCCGCCGCCGTCGTCGGAGACGGCCTCGGGCAGCGAGCCCCAGGTCGTGCTGCAGCCCGGCGCGGCGGAGGCGGGCAGGACGCTGCCGGTCACGGCGGCCGCTGCAGCGACCAGGACGACGGCGGCGCGGGTGCGGGTGGTGCTCATGACGGGCTCCCGGGGTCAGGGGGATGGGTGGTGCGGACGAGGTGAGAGTCCGCCGACACGACCGTCGGCGCCATGGCCGGACGTGCCCGTGAATGTCGATCTGAACGGCTGTTCATTGGCACGATGTGACCAAGACGCAAGGCCTAAGCGCGACACGACACAGCACTTGACGCCAGGGTCACCGCGGCATGACGCGCCGTCGCGGTCCGCTCTCGGCGTAGCGCGACGACTGCCGTTGTGGCCCCTTAGGCGTTACGGTGTAAGCGCGTAATCAGGACGTACTCAGGGAGGCCGTCGTGCACGGACACCACCGCTTCGCCGATTCCCCCTTCGCCCGCATGGGCGCTCCCGGGTTCCGTGGCCGCGGGCCCGGCGGCCGTGGCCGCGGGGCCGAGGGCGCGCCCCCGGTCGACCGGGCCGAGGTGGCCGGGTGGTTCGCCGGCCGGCTGCCCGACGGCTGGTTCACCGGGCCGGTCGAGATCACCGTCGACCGCGACGAGATCACCGTCGTCGGGTCGCTGGCCGAGCCCGACGCCGGTGAGGGCGACCCCGCCGCCGCCCGCGCCGGGCGGATCGCCCGCTTCCGCGAGGACACCCGGGAGCAGCGCATGGCGATCGCCGACGCCGCCCAGGCGCGCTACGGCCGCTCGGTGGCCTGGGGCGCCGCGTGCGGCGACGTCCGCGAGGTGTTCACCAACGCCTCCGTGCCGGTGATGACCCGGCTGCGCCAGCCCGAGCGCCTGGTGCTCGACACGCTCGTCGACGCCGGCGTCGCCCGCTCCCGCTCGGAGGCGCTGGTCTGGGCGGTGCGGCTGGTCGGCCAGCACGCCGACGCCTGGCTGACCGAGCTGCGCGACGCCATGGCCTCGGTGGAGGAGGTCCGCGCCCGCGGGCCGCAGCCGTAGACCGCTGCGCACGCTCACCGGCCTGTCCGGGTGGGCACCGCTCGCGAGCAGGGACACTGGGAGGCGTGCCAGCAGCTGCCGCCGTCCCCGCCTCGACCGACGTCCTCGTGGTGGGGGCCGGGCCGGCCGGCTCGGCCGCGGCCGCCTGGGCGGCGCGCGAGGGGCACGACGTGCTGCTCGCCGACGCCGCGGTCTTCCCCCGCGACAAGGCCTGCGGCGACGGGCTGACCCCGCGCGCGGTCGCCGAGCTGGACCTGCTCGGCCTCGGCGACTGGGCGCGCGGGCGGGCGCGCAACCGCGGGCTGCGCGCCGCCGGCTTCGGGCAGGTGTGGGAGCTGCCCTGGCCGGGCGGGGCCTTCCCCGACCACGGCAGCGCGGTGCCGCGCACCGAGCTCGACGACCGCATCCGGGCCTGCGCGACGCAGGCCGGTGCCACGCCGCTGGAGGGCGCGCGCGCCGTCGACGTCGAGCGCGACGGGGACCGGGTCACCGGCGTGGTGTTCGACGTCGGCAGGGAGCGCTCGACCGTGCGCTGCGAGCGGCTGGTCGTGGCCGACGGCGCCCGGTCGCCGCTGGGCCGCCGGCTCGGCCGGCAGTGGCACCGCGACACCGCCTACGGCGTGGCCGCCCGCGGGTACGCGACCTCCGGGCGCAGCGACGACGAGTGGATCTCCTCGCACCTGGAGCTGCGCGACGCCGACGGGGCGCTGCTGTCGGGCTACGGCTGGGTCTTCCCGCTGGGCGAGGCCGCCGGGCAGGTGAACATCGGCGTCGGCACGCTGGCCACCGCCCGCCGTCCGGCCGGGGTGCAGCTCAAGGCCCTGCTGGAGGTCTACGCCGCCGCCCGCCGCGAGGACTGGCGGCTCGAGGGCCCGGTGCGCGCGCCGGCCTCGGCGCTGCTGCCGATGGGCGGGGCGGTGTCCGGCGTCGCCGGGCGCAACTGGGCGCTGGTCGGGGACGCGGCCGGCTGCGTCAACCCGCTCAACGGCGAGGGCATCGACTACGGCCTGGAGACCGGCCGGACGCTGGCCGGGATGCTCGGCGAGCGGGACTGGTCGGCGGCGTGGCCGGCCACGCTGCGCCGGCACTACGGCGAGGCGTTCTCGATCGCCCGCCGGCTGGCCGGGCTGCTCACCCTGCCGCGCCTGCTGCCCGCGGCCGGCCCGGTGGGCATGCGGTCGCGGGCGCTGATGACGGTGGCCCTGCGGGTGATGGGCAACCTGGTCACCGATGCCGACCGCGACGCCGTCGCCCGGGCCTGGCGCCTGGCCGGCCGGGTGTCCCGCCGTTTCGACGAGCGCCCGCTGTTCCTCTGATCGGCCTCCCCGCAGGGGCCCGCCGCGAGTCTGCGAGCGGTGGGGGGAGGAAGGTCCTTCGTCAGACGAAGGGCGAGTTGTACATCGCGAAGTAGACGGCGATGTAGTGGCAGACCGCGGCCACGATGGTCGCCGCGTGGAAGACCTCGTGGTAGCCGAAGACGCCGGGCACCGGGTTGGGCCACTTCACCGCGTAGGCCACTCCGCCCAGCGTGTAGAGCACCCCGCCGACCGCGAGCAGAACCAGCGAGGTCACGCCGGCGATGTGCAGGATGTCGGTCAGGACGAACACGGCCACCCAGCCCAGGCCGACGTAGAGCGGCACGCCGACCCAGCGCGGCGCCGTCGGCCAGGTCAGCTTGAGGCAGACCCCTGCCAGCGCCCCGGCCCAGACGCCGGCGAGGACCCAGTACCCCAGCGGCTGGTCGACGGCGAGCAGGGAGAACGGCGTGTACGTGCCGGCGATGAACAGGAAGATCATCGAGTGGTCGAGCCGCTTCATGACCTTCCAGCCGCGCGGTGACCAGCGGCGGCGGTGGTAGAGCGCGCTGATGCCGAACAGACCGCAGATGGTGGCGCAGTAGACGGCGACGGAGAAGCCCGACCGCGCCCCCAGGACCGAGCTCAGCGGGATGAGGACGGCGCCGGCGACGATCGCGCCGAAGAAGGCGAACAGGTGCAGCCAGCCGCGCATCCGCGGGCGGGTGTCGGGGTGCTCCCAGTCGGAGTCGGCGAAGTCCTCGGCGGTCCAGGTCCGCTCGACCCGCTCGCCCTCCGCGACGACGGTGCCGACCGCGACGCCGCGCGGGGCCTCGATCTCGGCGGCGTCGGCCTGTACCCGGACGGGGTCGAGATCGTCGGGCGCGCCGGTCATGCCCCGAGGTTACGGAGGCGTAGGTGCCGGCGCACCGGGGCCCTTCTAGGGTGGACCCGTGGGGGCGCGTCAGTGGGTCCGCGATGTCCTGACGCAGGTGTACGAACGCCGGCTGGCGCGCCAGCTGGTCGGGGTCGACGTCCCCCGCCACGTCGGCGCGATCATCGACGGCAACCGCCGCTGGGCCCGGGCCACCGGACTGCTCGACCCCAACGCCGGGCACCGCCGTGGCGCCGACCGGATCGCCTCGTTCCTGGGCTGGTGCGACGAGGCCGGCGTCGAGGTGGTCACCCTCTTCCTGCTCTCCACCGACAACCTGTCCCGGCCCGAGCCGGAACTCACCCCGCTGCTGCGGATCATCGAGGGCGTCGCCGAGGACCTCTCCGCGCCCGACCGTCGCTGGCAGCTGCGGCCGGTCGGCGCGCTCGAGCTGCTGCCGGCCGAGACCGTGGCCGTGCTGAAGCAGGCCGAGGAGGTCACCCGCGGCCGCCCGGGTGCCCACGTCAACCTCGCCGTCGGGTACGGGGGACGGCGGGAGATCGCCGACGCCGTCCGCTCGCTGCTGGCCGAGCACGCCAGCCGGGGGACCTCGCTCGACGAGCTGGTCGAGGTGCTCGACGTCGAGCACATCGCCGAGCACCTCTACACCCGCGGCCAGCCCGACCCCGACCTGGTCATCCGCACCAGCGGCGAGCAGCGGCTCTCGGGGTTCCTGCTCTGGCAGACGGCGCACTCGGAGTTCTACTTCACCGACGTCTACTGGCCCGACTTCCGCCGCGTCGACCTGCTGCGGGCGCTGCGCGCCTACGCTGCGCGGCACCGCCGGTTCGGGGGCTGAGAGACTGGCGCCCATGGCACCCGGCGCGGTCGACGTCCCCCTCGAGTACGTGAAGCTGGGACTGCGGTTCGACCGCCTGGAGTCCGGGTTCGTCGACGCCTACACCGGTGAGAAGCGGATCCGCGCGCAGGTCGAGGCCGAGCCCGCGCCCACGCCCCAGGCGCTGCGCGACCAGGCCCGGGCGCTGCTGCGCGAACTCGACGCCGCGGGGCTCCCCGCCGACTGCGCCGACTTCCTCCGCGGCCAGCTCACCGGGCTGGAGTGCACCGCCCGGAAGATGAGCGGCGAGCCGGTGGCCTTCCTCGACGAGGTCCGCAGCTACTTCCAGGTCGACCTCACCCTCGGCGACCCCGCCGACTACGCCGCCGCGCACGCCGAGCTCGACGCGCTGCTGCCCGGCGACGGGACCCTGGCCGAGCGCTACGCCGCCCACCGGCGGCGCGAGGAGTGCCCGCCGCAGCGGCTGGAGGCGGCGGTGCACGCGCTGTCGAGCGCGCTGCGCGACCGGGTGCGCGGCCGGTACGGGCTGCCCGAGGTCGAGACGGTGCGCTACGAGGTGGTCACCGACAAGCCGTGGTCGGGCTTCAACTACTACGAGGGCGACTACCGCTCCCGCGTGGCGATCAACGCCGACCTGCCGCACCGGCTCAGCCAGCTGGTCCACCTGGTGGCCCACGAGTCCTACCCCGGCCACCACACCGAGCACTGCCGCAAGGAGCGCGGGCTGGTCGAGCGCGCCGGCCACCTCGAGCACACCGTCTTCCTGGTCAACACCCCCGAGTGCCTCATGGCCGAGGGGCTGGCCGACCTCGGCGTCGACGCCGCCGTCGGCGCGGGCTGGGGACCGTGGTCGGCGGAGGTCCTCGGCGACCTGGGCCTGCGCTTCGACGGGCACCTCGCCGAGCGGATCGCCGCGGCCACCGCGCCGCTGAACCGGGTGCGCCAGGACGCCGCCGTGCTGCTGCACGACCGGGGCGCCGACGCCGACGAGGTGGCCGGCTACATCCAGCGCTGGTCGCTGGTCAGCGCCGAGCGCGCGCGCCAGCAGCTGCGCTTCCTCACCCACCCCCTCTGGCGGGCCTACATCACCACCTACGTGGAGGGCTACGACCTGCTGCGCCGCTGGCTGGGCGCCCGCCCCGCCGACCAGGACGTCGCCGGCCGCTTCGTGCGCCTGCTCGACGAGCCGCTGACCCCCGCCGCCGTCACCGCCGAGCTGTCGGCCGCCTGAGCCGTGCCGCGCCGCGACCCCCGGGAGGCCCGCGCGCTGGGACTGTGGACGGCGGGCTGGCTGTTCGCGCTGCTGCTGGCCGGCCTGCTCTGGATCGGCGACCTGCGCGTGCAGTGGCCGGTGCTGCTGGTGCCGGTGCTGTGGGCGGTCGTGGCGGCCCGGCCGCGGCGGGGGAGGGGCGTGCCACCCCCTGCGCCGGAGACCTGGGAGCTGCCGGCCTCGCGGCCGCTGCCCAGGCCGCCGGAGTCGCACTGGAGCTGACCCGCTGGTGGGGTGGTTGGGGCGGCTGGGTCCCCCCGACGGAGGACACGCCGCCTGCTCGTCATGTGACTGTCACCTCCCCGCTCTAGCGTCCGGGGTGGACGACGGGCCCGCCCCGGAGTCCACGGGAGGCCCGGTTGGTGCAGACGTCCTCGTCGACCAGGGGGGCCGGTTCCCGGCCCCTGCGCCGGGACCCGGCCACCTTCGAGAAGGGGTGCAGCCCGCGCCCCAGGGGAGACGACTCGTGACCACTCGCCGCACGTACGTCCTCGACACCTCCGTCCTGCTGTCCGACCCCCGTGCGCTGCTGCGCTTCGGCGACGCCGACGTGGTGCTCCCGCTGGTCGTCATCGGGGAGCTCGAGGACAAGCGGCACCACCCCGAGCTCGGCTGGTTCGCGCGCCAGGCGCTGCGCCTCCTCGACGACCTGCGCGTCGCGCACGGCCGGCTCGACGCGCCGGTCCCGGTGGGGGAGGACGGCGGCACGCTGCACGTCGAGCTCAACCACAGCGACGCGGCGGTGCTCCCCGCCGGCTTCCGCAACGACAGCAACGACAGCCGGATCATGGTCGTCGCGCTGAACCTGCGCGCCGAGGGCCGCGACGTATGCCTCATCACCAAGGACGTGCCGCTGCGGGTCAAGGCCGCTGCCGTCGGGCTGGACACCGACGAGTACCGGGCGCTCGACGCCGTCGACGCCGGCTGGACCGGCATGGCCGAGGTGCCGCTCGACGACGCCGAGATGTCGGCGCTCTACGACAGCGGCGAGGTGTACGTGCCCGCGGCCGCGGAGCTCCCGGCGCACACCGGGCTGGTGCTGCTGTCCTCGCGCGGCTCGGCGCTGGGCCGGGTGACGCCGGACAAGCAGGTGCGGCTGGTCCGCGGCGACCGCGAGGCGTTCGGACTGCACGGGCGCTCGGCCGAGCAGCGGGTCGCGCTGGACCTGCTGCTCGACCCGGAGATCGGCATCGTGTCGCTCGGCGGGCGGGCGGGTACGGGCAAGTCGGCGCTCGCGCTGTGCGCGGGCCTGGAGTCGGTGATGGAGCGGCGGGCGCACAAGAGGGTCGTCGTGTTCCGGCCGCTGTACGCCGTCGGCGGGCAGGAGCTCGGGTACCTGCCCGGCAGCGAGGGCGAGAAGATGTCGCCCTGGGCGCAGGCGGTCTACGACACCCTCGGCGCGCTGGTCTCCCGGGACGTGCTCGACGAGATCGCCTCGCGGGAGCTGATCGAGGTGCTGCCGCTGACCCACATCCGCGGCCGGTCGCTGCACGACTCGTTCGTGATCGTCGACGAGGCGCAGTCGCTCGAGCGCGGCGTGCTGCTGACGGTGCTGTCCCGGCTGGGCAGCGGCTCGCGGGTGGTGCTCACCCACGACGTCGCCCAGCGGGACAACCTGCGGGTCGGCCGGCACGACGGCGTGGCCGCGGTGGTCGAGCAGCTCAAGGGGCACCCGCTGTTCGCCCACGTCACGCTGACCCGCTCGGAGCGCTCGCCGATCGCCGCGCTGGTCACCGAGATGCTGGAGGACCTCCCGCTCTGACCGCTCGCCCGGTCCCTCTGGCCGGGCTCTTGCGGTGTCCCCGGCTCTCCTGCGGTCCTGCACCACCGCAGGACAGGGGCGGCACCGCAAGAGCCCGGTCAGAACGGCCGTCCGGCCCGGGTGAACGCCCGGCGGATGCGTCGGTCGACCACGGTCGGCGCATCCAGGTCGGCCCACGTCCAGCGAGCGACCTCCCAGCCCGAGTCGCGGATCTCGTCCTCGCGCAGCTTCTCGCGGAACACGATGTCGCCGGGGTCCCGTCCCTCGTCCGCCCGGTACTCCACTCGCCCGTCGAACTCCCCGACGGTCCGGTGTGCGTGCCAACCGAAGTCACACCGGCCCACCACCGATCGGTCGGGCCGGAGGAGCCGCACCTGCAGGTCGGGCGAGGGGAGCCCGAGCCGGTGGAGCAGCACCCGGCTGCGGCTCTCGCCGACGCTCTCGCTGCGTCCGTCGGCGAACGCGACGACCCGGGCGGCGCGGCGCGACCCGGGCACCGGGCCCATCCGGTGCAGACACGCGGTCAGGTCGCCCCGCGTCATGCCTCCAGCGGCCAACGCGGCGTCGGCGGTGACGACCGCGGACTCGAGGGACACCGAGCGCGCCAGGTCCACGACCGTCCGCGCCAGGCCGGTCAGGAGGACGCCGTCGACGAGGGTCGTCTCGTCGTCGGGTAGGCGTGCGACGTGGAGGTGGACCCGAGCGCTGCCGCTCCCGGCGGCAGGCGGCCGTCTGGTCACGTGTACCCGGCTGGTGTCGACCCGCCACAGCGGCAGGCCGTGGAGCACGGCGGCCGAGGCGTGGCTGACCACGCTGCCGTCCCGGAGCGCAGGTGCCGTCGCCAGGACGAGCGCGCGGTGCCGCGACAGCCCTGCCGTCGGTCGCCGGCCTGGGCGACGTGCGCGGAGCGGATCTGTGGACGACGTCCCAGCCTGTGCTCCTGCGGTGCCGCTCGTGCTCCTGCGGTGCCGCAACACCGCAGGAGCGTGTGCGACACCGCAGGAGCGGGGTCAGGCCGTCGGGGGCGGCTCCTCCGCCTCGGGCGCGGGCGCGGTGCTGCGCCGTGTCGGGCGAGAGCGGGGCGGCGTCGCGGCGTACCGCAGCAGCGCCACCGCGCCCCAGCCGGCCAGCAGGCACCAGGGCAGCCGGGCGGCGACCTCGTCGGCCGAGAAGTCGCCGCGCACGCCGAGCGCGAGCACCGGCAGGGCCAGCACGAGCCCCACCGCGAGGACGTCCCAGCGCAGCGGACTCATGACTCAGCGGTCTCCAGCCGCTCGCACAGCAGCGACGCCCAGCGGTGCGCGGTCGCGCGGACGCCGTCGACGAGGGCCACCGGCGCGGTGGTGCGCCCGAGCACGGCGGCGGGGTCGGCGGTGAGGTCGGTGTCCTGGACGACGAGCGCGTCGACGCGCGGCAGCCCGTCCAGCCACGGACCGACGTCCTCGGCCTTGCGGGTCGCCTCCACCACGGCCCACACGGCCACCGGCGAGAAGATCGCCATGACCTGCTCGAGCCAGGTGCGGCCCCCGGCGCGCACGGGCGCGTCGACCGCGACGACGGTCGGCGTGCCGGCCCGCGCGGCCTCCTGCTTGCGCTCCAGCGCGGTGTCGACCGAGGTGATCCGGCTGCTCTCGGGCGCGAGCGCGGCGAGGTCGCCGCGGGTGGCCCACTGCAGCCGGTCGGGGTCGAGCCGCATCGAGACCGACAGCGACCGTGCGGCCGCCAGGGTCTCCACGCCCGGGCCGACCACGAGCAGCACCTCACCGGCACCTGCCGGGGCCGCCGGGGCGGCCGGGAGGGAACGCAGCGCGCGGGTCAGCCCGGCGTAGGTGCCGCTCGCGGCGACGTCGGCCGCGAACGTGCCGCCGAGCAGGTCCGCGGGCACGCCGAGCGCCCGCAGCCGGGCCACGACGCCGGCCGCCTCGACCATCCGCGGGTCGACCAGTCCGCGGCCGGAGCCGGCCACGGCGCGCTCGCGCACCGAGGGGACGACGACGCGGCCCGCGCGCGTGTCGACGGGCAGGCGGGTGACCGTGGCCAGCCCGGTGGGCCGCGGGGGAGCGGTCACCTGCGCGACGGCCCGTCCGGGCACCGGCGGCAGCCGCCGCGGCGGCACCGGCGGGCGCGACAGCAGCGGCGGCACGGCGAGCGCGGTCCCGGGCCCGGGCGGGAGGAGGGAGAGCGGCGGCAGGACGGCGGTGGCGTCGTGCAGCACCGGTGCCGGGTCGCTGGCAGTCGGGGCCAGCGCGACCAGCTCGGAGCCGGCCTCCGCGGCCTCCGCGACCTCCCACTCGTCGCTCTCCGCCGACGCCTCGACCCACTCCGGCTCCTGGTCCATGCGCCGGGCGGTGGCCGGCACGGGCGGGCGGCCGCGGTGCACGCCGCCCTGCGTCGACGCGCTGGCGAGGACGCCGCGGAGGATGTCGGTGAGCGCGTCGTCGGGGGTGTCGTGCGCGAGGGCGGCGCGCAGCACCTCGGCGATGGCCTCCTCGCGGCCGGTGGCCGGCCCGGTGGGGTCCGGGTCGCTCCAGGCGGCGGGGACCGGCTGCGGGGCCGGCACCTCGATGGGCTCGACGACGACGGCCGGCAGCACGTCGGTGGTGAACTCGTCGGCCGCGTCCTCGTCCTCTGCGGGGGGCTCCTGCGCCGGCGCGGTCACGGCCTCGGGGTCGCCCAGCAGCTCGTCGAGCAGGGAGGCCTCGTCGCCGTCCGCCGGGGGGAGCTCCCCGACCTCGGCCGCGGGCTCCTCGGCAGCGGCGACCGGCTCCGGTGCGGGCGCGGCCGCCGGGCGTGCCACGGGGGCCGCCGGCTCGGCCCACATGTCCACGTCCGGGACCGGCCGCTCGGCGGCGTCCTCGGCGACCGGCTCCTCGGCGGCCGGCTCCTCGGCGGGGAACTCGTCGACGACGACCTCCGGCTCCGCGGCGACCGGGGCCGGGACGGGCGGGGGCGCGGCCATCGCGGCGGCCAGGGCGGCAGCCAGCGGCATCGCCGGGGCGGCCGGTGCCGGCGTGGGCGTGCGCAGCACCGACCGGGCGGCGGGCTCCTCGGCGACCGGAGGCACCGGCGCAGCGGGAGCCGGCTCGACCGGCGCGGACGCCGTCGCGGCCTCGGTCAGCGCCCGCAGCGCCTCGGCCGCGGAGGAGGCGGCCGCGGCGCGCACCGCGTCGTCGACGGCCTCGCGGACCTCGCGGTCGCCGGCCGCGACCTGCGCGAGCGCGGCGGTGAACAGCGAGGGGCCGGCGGGCTCGGCCGGCGTCGCCGGCGGGCGCACCGCGGTCCGGGGCGCCCGGCGGGGAGCTGCAGCGGTCGCGGCCGCCGGACGGCGCGGCACCGCGGCCGCCGGGCGGAAGGCGGTCGCGCCGGAGGCCGGCGTCCGGGCCGCGGCGACCGACGTCCGGGAGTAGAGGTCGACGTCCGGGTCGGCGGCGCCGGACCCGAGCAGGCCGGCCAGCTCGTCCACCGGGTCGGGCAGCGCGGCGGGCCGGGCCGCCGGCCGGGTGGTCGGCCGGGCGGCCGCCGGCCGGGAGCGGTGCAGCTCGGTGGCGCGCAGGAAGGCGCCGGTGTCGGCCAGCGGGCCGGGGTCGCGGCTGAGCGCGGCCTCGATCCGGCGGGCCGACTCCGACTTCGAGGCGGGGGCGCGGCGGGCGGGCTCGGGCTCCTCCACCTCGGCGACGAACCGCTCGGTGGCGAAGAAGCCGAGCACCCCGCCGGAGCGGATGCGGCGCACGCCGACGATCCGGACGGCGTTGCCGTAGCGCTCCCGCGCCGCGGCGACCGCGGCCTCGGGCGTGGGCGCCTCAACGGATGGCAACGGCACCGCTCACCACTCCCAGGGACTCGATCTGGGCCGTCCGGGAGACCTCCGTGTAGGAGATCACCGGCAGCCGGGGCAGGACCTGGCGGACCAGGCGGGACAGCGCCGCGCGGACCTGGGGCGAGCAGACCAGGACCGGCGACAGGCCGTGGTCCTCGGCGCCCTCGAGCAGCCCGGTGCACCCGGTGACCAGCGCGTCGACCGAGCCGGCGTCCAGCGCCAGGACCTGGCCGCCGTCGCTGTGCCGGACCGCCTCGAGCAGCCGCTGCTCGAAGGACGGCTCGAGGGTGATCACGTGCAGCCGCTCGTCGGGGGTGACGTAGGGGTGGCTGATCGCCGCGCCCAGCGACGAGCGCACCGCCTCGACCAGGCCGTCGAGGTCGGTCGAGGTCTTCGCCCGCAGCGACAGCGCCTCGAAGATGCGCACCAGGTCGCGGATGGAGACGTTCTCGGTGAGCAGCGCGTGCAGCACCCGCTGGATCTCGCCGAGGGTGAGCAGCGCCGGGGTGAGCTCCTCGACGACGACCGGGTGGGTGCGGCGGACCATCTCGACCAGCAGCCGGACGTCCTCGCGGCCGAGCAGGTCGGCGGAGTGCTGGCGGACGACCTCGGCGAGGTGCGTGGTGATGACCGAGGAGCGGTCGACGACGGTCGCGCCGGCCATCTCCGCCTGCCGCTGCAGCTCGGCGGGCACCCACTTGGCGGGCAGGCCGAACACCGGCTCGCGGGTCGGCCGGCCGGGCAGCCCGTCGAGGGCGTCGCCGATGGCGAGCACGGTGCCGGCGGGGGAGATGCCCTTGGCCGCGGGGACGCCGTTGAGCCAGATGACGTACTGCGACGCCGGCAGGTCGAGGTTGTCGCGGGTGCGGACCAGCGGGATGACCAGCCCGGTCTCCATCGCGACCTTCCGCCGCAGCGCCTTCACGCGGTCGAGCAGGTCGCCGCCGCGGGCGGTGTCGACGAGGTCGACGAGGTCGAAGGCCACCTCGAGCTCGAGCGGGTCGACCCGCATCCGCTCGGCGATCGCCTCGGGGGAGTCCGGCCGCGGCTCGTCGTCCTCGGCGGTGGCCGGCGCCGTCTCGTCCCCGTCCGGCGCCTCCTGCATCCGGGCGGCCATGAGCAGGAAGGCCCCACCGATGAGCAGGAACGGCAGCTTCGGCAGGCCCGGGATCAGGCACAGGGCCAGCGCGGCGCCGCCGCTGATGCGGACCGGCTGCCGGAACCGGCCGAGCTGGCCGAGCAGGTCGCTGCCCATGTCCCCGTCGGAGGCCGAGCGGGTGACGATGATGCCGGTCGCGGTGGACAGCAGCAGCGCGGGGATCTGCGAGACCAGGCCGTCGCCGACGGTCAGCAGCGAGTAGGTGGCGACCGCCTCGCCCGGCGCCATGTTCTTCTGGACGACGCCGACCGCGAAGCCACCGACCAGGTTGATCAGCGTGATGATGATGGCCGCGATCGCGTCGCCCTTGACGAACTTCGAGGCGCCGTCCATCGAGCCGTAGAAGTCGGCCTCGCTGGTGACCTCCGAGCGCCGCTTGCGGGCCTGCTCCTCGTTGATCAGGCCGGCGTTGAGGTCGGCGTCGATGGCCATCTGCTTGCCGGGCATCGCGTCGAGGGTGAAGCGCGCGCCGACCTCGGCCACGCGGCCGGCGCCGTTGGTGATCACGACGAACTGGATGATCGTGAGGATCACGAAGATCACCAGGCCGACCACCAGCGAACCGCCGATGACGAAGTGCCCGAAGGCCTCGATGACCTTGCCCGCGTAGCCGTCGCTGAGCACCAGCCGGGTCGACGAGACGTTGAGCGCCAGCCGGAACAGCGTCGCGATGAGGATCAGCGACGGGAAGACGGCGAAGTCCAGCGGCCGCTTGATCTGCATCGACACCAGCAGGATCAGCAGCGCGGCGGTGATGTTGAACCCCAGCAGCAGGTCCAGCAGCGCCGCCGGCAGCGGCACGACCAGCATCAGGACGATGGCGACGACGCCGATCGGCACCGCGGCCCTGGTCATCCCTCGCACGGACCCTCCATCGGCAGCCCCCCGGTTCCGGCCCACCGCGTTCGGCCCACGCGTCACAGCCGTCCCACCGCCGCCGGGCATCGGAAGCCATCCGCACGTCTGGACCGCCGAGACGTGCGGAGAGCTTCCAATGCCTGGGAGGTCGGGTCAGGAGGCGATCGGGGCCCTCCGGCGGCCGGCCCGCGGCAGCCCGGTGACGTCGGGGGCCTCGAACCCGGGACGGTGGAACCCGCCGCGCACGCCGCGCGCGCCCAGCTGCATGACGAAGGCGAGCACCCGGGCGACGGCGGTGAACAGCTGCGGCGGCACCTCCTGGCCGAGCTCGCAGGAGGCGTGCAGCGCCCGGGCCAGCGGCACGTCCTGCACCATCGGCACCCGCGCCTCGGCGGCCCGCTCGCGCAGCCGGGCGGCCACCTCGTCGGCGCCCTTGGCCACCACGCGGGGGGCGCCGCGCTCGGGCTCGTACCTCAGCGCCACGGCCACGTGCGTGGGGTTGACCAGCAGGACGTCGGCCTCGGCGACCTCGGCCATCATCCGGTTGCGCGACATCGCCAGCTGCATCGACCGCCGGTGGCCCTTGACGTGCGGGTCGCCCTCGGAGTTCTTGTGCTCCTGCTCGATCTCGTACTTCGTCATCCGCAGCTTCTTCATCGTCTGCACCCGGACGACGACGTAGTCGGCGATCGCGATGACCAGGCCGGTGACCGCCACGACCCGGAACATCAGCACGGCGGAGTCGGCCACGGCCGAGGTGACCGCCGACAGCGGCAGCGCGCCCGACGCCGAGACCAGCTCCTGGGCCCGGTCGCTGGTGGTGACCACGACCACCCCCAGCGCGATCGTCTTGATGACCGCCTTGGTCGCCTCCCAGAGACCGTGGGTGCCGAACATCCGCTTGATCCCCGGGAAGGGGTTGAGCTTCTTCAGCGTCGGCTTCATGCCCTTCGTCGCCAGCGCCACCCCGCCCTGCGCCGCGGAGGCCAGCACCCCGGTCAGCAGCAGCGCCAGCGCGACCGGCAGCACGGTCGCGAGGAAGGCCGACAGCGCCTGCCCCAGCAGGGGGTCGACCCGCGACACCTCCGGGTGCTCGATGACCGTCCCGACCTGCACGAACAGCCGGCCCACCTCGTCGAAGGTGTTGCCCACCAGCATCGGCAACAGGGCGCTGGCCACCGCGACCCCCGCCCAGGTGCCCAGCTCCTGGGTGCGCGGGATCTGCCCCTCCTTGCGCGCCTCCTTCAGGCGCTTGGGAGTGGGCTTCTCGGTCTTCTCGCCGCCCGGTCCGTCCTTGGCCACCGGGGCTCACCCGCTCCGCAGGCCGACGACGGCGCGGGTGGCCTGCTCGAGCAGCGCGTCGAGGGCCGAGGGCAGCAGCGGGAAGGTGAGGCCCAGCAGCGCCAGGGTCAGCATGATCTTCACGGGGAAGCCGATGGCGAAGATGTTGAGCGCCGGCGCGGCCCGGGAGAGCAGGGCGAGCGCGACGTCGGCGAGCAGCAGCACCGCCACCATCGGCCCGGCGATCTGCAGCGCGGCCAGGAACATCATCGAGAAAGCGGTCAGCACCACCTCGCCGATCGAGTCGGCGGGGTACCCGCCGGTCACCGGCAGCCCCTCGTAGGAGGTGGCGAAGCCGCGCACCAGCAGCAGGTGCCCGCCGCTGGTGAACAGCAGCGTCGTGGCCAGCAGCGAGTGCAGCTTGCCCATGACCGAGTTCATCGTCATGGCCAGCGGGTCGTAGGCCGGCTGCAGGGTGAAGCCGCCGGTGACGTCGATGAGCTCCCCGGCGAGCTGCACCGCGGTGAAGAACAGCTGGACGACGAAGCCGAGGGCCGCGCCGATGGCGACCTCGCTGACGGCGGTGACGACGAGGAAGCCGGCGCTGGGCTCGGGCAGGCCGGGCGCCACGCGGTCGACCAGCGCGACCGACAGCGCCAGGGCCAGCGCCCCCTTGACCGGCGCCGGGATCGTGCGGGTGTTGAACGGTGGGGCGAGCAGGACGAACCCGGCCGCCCGGGCGGTGGCGAGCAGCAGGGCCGCGAGGGTGACCGCCGGGACCTCGAGGTCCATCCGGTCAGGTCCGCCCGAGCAGTCGCGGCAGCTGGTCGAACAGGTGCTCGGTGAAGCTCACCATCTCGGCGAGCACCCAGTTGCCCGTGACCAGCAGCGCGACGGACACCGCGATGATCTTCGGAACGAACGACAGGGTCGGTTCCTGGATCTGGGTCGCGGCCTGGAACAGCGAGATGAGGAACCCGACCAGCAGCGCGGTGAGCAGGACCGGGGCGGCCACCTTGGCGCCCACGGTCATCGTCTGCACCGCGATGTCGGTGACGTCGGCGTCGCTCACGTGTAGCTGCCCACGAGCGCGGTGGTGATCAGCGCCCACCCGTCGACCACGACGAACAGCAGCAGCTTGAACGGCAGCGACACGACCGACGGCGGGACCATCATCATGCCCATCGCCATGAGCGCGGCGCTCACGAGCATGTCCAGCACCAGGAACGGGATGAACACGACGATCCCGATGATGAAGGCGCTCTTGAGCTCGGAGAGGACGAACGCCGGCACCAGGGTGGTCATGCTGACCGCGGCCGGGTCCTCGGGCTGCTCCTCGCCGGACAGGCCCACCATGAGCTGCAGCTCGTCGTCGCGGGTGTTGCCGAGCAGGAACTCCCGCAGCGGCACGACGCCGGCGTCGTAGGCCTGCGAGACCGTGATCGCCCCGTCCATGTAGGGCTGGACGGCGACCTCGTTGACGTCGGAGAAGACCGGCCCCATCACGAACAGGGTCAGGAACAGCGCGATCCCGGTGAGCACCGAGTTGGGCGGGGACTGCTGCAGGCCCAGCGCGTTGCGGGTCAGCGACAGGACGATCGCGATCTTGGTGAACGACGTCGCGAGCAGCAGCACCGACGGCGCGACCGACAGGATCGTGACCGCCAGGATCAGCGTGATCGACGTGCTGGGGCTGCCGTTGCCCACCGAGATGTCCACGCCGCCGTCGACGGCGGGGACGGCGGGCGCCGTCGGGGGCGTGGGCGCGGTCGGGGCCGCCGCGGCGGGCCGGGCCAGCGGCACGCCGGCCACGGCGCAGCCCAGCAGCGCCGCGGCGACGACGGCGGCGCGGCGGGTGCGGCCCATCAGCGGCGGACCGTCCGCTCGCGCAGCCGGCCGACGAGCTCGGACCAGGCGGCGCGGTCGAGCACCGAGCCGGCGAGGGCGCCGCCGACCCGGCCGGGTGCGGCGGCGGTCAGCGCCGGCACGCGTCCCGGGCTCCCGGCGACCGCGCGCTCGGCCAGGGTCGCCTCGACCTCCTCGCCGTCGAGCTCGGCGAGCAGGGTGACCTGCTGCTCGGTGGCACCGACGACCAGCACCCGGTCGCCGATGCGCAGCACGTTCACCGTGCTCGCGCGGCCCATGCGCTGGTGGGCGACGACCTCGACCAGGCCGCCGGAGGAGCCCAGGCCGCGCTTCTTGGCCAGCCGCGCGGCGAACCACAGCACGCCGCCGACGAAGGCCAGCGACAGCAGCAGTCGCACGACCATCCAGGTCACGGCCGATCCTGCCCGAGCTCGGCGGCGGCGTCGGTGACGATCTCGCTGATCCGCAGGCCGAAGTCCTCGTCGACGACGACGACCTCGCCGCGGGCGATGAGCGTGCCGTTGACGAGCAGGTCGGCGGGGGCGCTGGCGGCGCGGTCGAGCTCGACCACCTCGCCCGGGTGCAGCGAGAGCAGCTCGCCGACGGTCATCCGGGTGCGGCCGATCTCCACGGTGACCTCCATGGCCACGTGCCGCAGCAGGTCGAGGCTGCCGCGCCGGGCGCGGGGCGCCGTCGGCAGGGTGACCTGCAGCGCCAGCGTGGCGACGTGGTCGGCGCCGGCCGCGAGCGGCACGGCGACGAGCATGCCCTTGTCGCGCAGCCCGTCGAGCGCGGTCACCGGGTCCTCGGTGCGCTCGCTGTCCACGCGGACCCGGCCGAGGGTGGCCGCGGCCGCCTCCAGCGCCGGGCGCAGCGCGGTGGCGACGTCCATCGGGCCGACGGGGGAGTTGTCCAGGGCCTCGACCACCTCGGCGGAGAGCACGAGGACGACGTCGCCGGTGACCTCACCGGACAGTCGGGCGCTGACCGCGGCCGCGGCGGCCGGCGGGACGGGCACGGCGTCGGGGTCGGTGACCGCCGCACCGGCGACGAGCTCGGCGCCGGCCGGGACGAGGGCGGGCGCCGCGCGGGGGGCGGCCACCACGACCCTGGTGATTGCCGCCGCGGGCCGGGTGTGGTAGAGCGTGGGGGGCAAGCGGGGT
>NZ_JBJGYX010000053.1:0-36552 GCF_054050195.1 Geodermatophilus sp. SYSU D00710 | reverse complement strand
CCCCCCCCCCCCCCCCCCCCCCCCCCCCCCCCCCCCCGCCCCCCCCCCCCCCCGGCGCCCCCCCCCCCCGCGTCCGATCGCGTGCGGTCTACCCGGGTCGGCGGGCACCGTCCCGGGGGAAGTCGGCTGCGTGGTGCCGCTCGGAGGAGATGCCGACCACGTTGCCGAACGGGTCGACGACGGCGGCGCTGACGATCGGCCCGTGCGGTGTGAGCGGGATGTACTCCTTCGCGCCCATCGCGGTGAGCCGCTCGAGCACGGCGTCGAGGTCGTCGACGTCCCAGTAGCCGACCGCGCCGCCGGTCTCCAGCGCCATGCCCGGAGGGGCGGAGGCGCGGGAGGCGATCGCCAGTGACGTCCCCTCGTCGATGCGGAACTTCGCGTAGCTGGGCCGTCCGCCCGGGCCGGGCCTGGTGAAGCCCGGCCCGGTACCCAGGAACTCCGTGTACCAGGCGACGGCCGCGGCTACGTCGTCGGCGAAGTAGGTCTGGTTGGCGAACCGGCGCAGGCTCACGACGTGCCCTCGCGGGGCGCGGGAAGCTGGTCCCCGGGCGCCCAGTCGGGAGCCGTCCAGCGGTGGAAGACCCGGGCCACCGAGTCGCGCGGGGTCTGCCACGTCTCGGGGTTGTACGGGCTGACGTAGGGAGCCAGGTCCTCCATGACCTTGGCGAATGCCGGCCGCATGGACTCGTGGTTCTGCCGCACGGCCGCCGCCTTGGCCCGGTCCTGCTCCAGGAGGTGCACGAACACGTCTTCCATGGAGTACAGCCAGCGGCCGGTGACGCCGGTCTCCGTGGGCAGGCCACCCGCGTCGGATGCGGCGAACACCCGGGCGATGTCCTCCTCGCTGCCCGGCCGCATCCGCTGGACGATGACGGTCATCTCCCGGTCGGGGGAGACCTCGCCCTCGGGCACCCAGCTGTAGAAGTGCTTCGCCACCGAGTGCGACGGGTTCTGCCAGTAGCTGGGGTAGGGCGTCACGTACGGTGCGATGGCCTCGGCGATCGCCTGGAACGCCGGCAGGCCGCGGCGCTGGCCGGAGACCTCCGGGTCCTCCTTGCGCTCGATGACGTGCAGGTAGAGGCCCTCGTAGGAGAGCAGGACCCGCCCGACGACGCCCATGTCCTGCGGCCGGGTGGTCCGGTCGTAGTAGGCGAACACCGGTCCCACCTTGTCCTCGCTGCCAGGCACCATCCGGCAGACGATGACGTTGCGGAACGGCCGCCACGTCGCCGAGTTCCAGCTGGCCGGCGACGTGGACGTGTTCGTGAACTCGACCGTGTCGTTCGCCCAGGGCGGTTCGGTGGGTGTCGTCGTCGCGTCGGCTGCAGGGTCGGCCGACGGGGTCGAGGGCGGCGTGGTCTGGGTCATCACGAGCCTCCTTGGAGAGGGGTGGGGGTGAACCGCAGCGGGAGCTCGAGCAGCCCGCGGAAGGCCGACGCCGCCGGCAGCCACTGCAGCTCCTCGACGGGGACGTCGAGGCGCAGGTCGGGCAGGCGGACGAGGATCCGCCGCAGCGCGGTCGTCGCCTCCAGCCGTGCCAGGGCTGTGCCCAGGCACTTGTGGATGCCGTGCCCGAAGGACAGGTGGTGCGTGGAGCCGCGGGAGAGGTCCAGCGCGTCGGCGTCCGGGACGAACTCCGGGTCGTGGTTGGCCGCGCTGAGCACGATCGTGACGATCGAGCCCGCGGGGACGGTCACGCCGCCGATCTCGAGGTCCTCGGTGGCGAACCGGAAGCTCGACACGGGGACCGAGCCGTCGAAGCGCAGCAGTTCCTCCACGGCGGCGGGCACCCGGTCGAGGTCGGCCAGGAGCTCGGCCAGCTCCTCGGGGTGGGTCAGCAGCGCCACCACGGCGTTGCCGAGGAAGTCCGAGGTGGTCTGGTAGCCGGCGAACAGCATCAGGAAGCAGGTGGACACCAGCTCCGCCTCCGACAGCCGGCCGTCCCCGTCGCGCGCGGCGATCAGCGCGCTCACGAGGTCCTCGCCGGGGTTCCGGCGCTTGCCGGCCACCAGGCCGGAGAAGTAGGCGTGCAGCCGCTCCTGCGCCTGCCCGATCGCCGCCCGGTCCTCCTGGGGGCTGCGCCCGCCGGTGCCCACCGTCCGGATGACCTGGGTGCCGGCGAGGATCTCCTCGTGGTCGGCCTCGGGGATGCCGAGCAGGTCCCCGATGACCGCCAGCGGCAGGCGCAGGGCGAACTCGTCGACGAACTCGGTGCTCCCGCGCGGCGCCATCCGGTCCAGCAGGTCCTCGACGATCTCCTCGATCCGCGGGCGCATGGCCTCGATGCGCCGCGGCGTGAACGCCTGGGTCACCAGGCGGCGCAGGCGGGTGTGCTCCGGCGGGTCGGAGTTGAGCATGTTGGTGTTGATCTGCCGGGCCTTCTCGCCGAACACCGCGAGGTAGGTGTCCCCGGCCCGGTACAGGTCCTTGGACAGGCGCGGGTCCGACAACGCCTGACGGGCGTCGTCGTAGCGCGTGACCAGGAACGAGTCGAAGCGCGGCGTCCGGACCTTGACCACCGGCCGCTCGGCGCGCAGCCGGGCGTAGACCGGGTAGGGGTGGGCGCGGAACTCCGGCGTGTAGATCTCCCCGCCGGGGACCACGTCGTCCGGTGGCGCCGCGGGGGTCGGTTGCGCGGTCTGGGTCATGCTGTCTCCTGACGTGGGTGGGAGGTCACCGGGCGAACACGCCGGCCAGGTGGTCGAGCAGCGGGGTCTCCTGCACCGGGCGGCTGCGGAATCCGACGTGGCCGTCGGGACGCACCAGGTAGACCGCCGTCCCGGCGCCCGCCACGCCGTAGGCGGCGGCGAAGGCGCGGTCGGCGTCGCGGACGACCGGCAGGTCGACCAGCAGGGGCACCGGGAGGTCCGGGTCGGCGACCAGGTATGCCTCGACCTCTCCGCGGCTCTGCTGGCGCACGCCCACGGCCAGCTTCTCCAGCGCCAGCACCTGCTCCTCCGACGCGCCCGGATCGGCGTACAGCAGCAGCGTCGAGCGGGTACCGCGCGTCAGGTCGAACAGCCGCAGCGGGTGCGCCACGCCGAAGCGCCGGAGACCCTGCACGTCTGGCGCCCGGTGCCCGGGCTCCGGCCCGGCCGGGAGGGTCTCCCCGCCCGGTGTCTGGCCGACCAGCGGACTGCCGGCGTAGTTCATGGTCATCTGCATCTCGAGCAGGAACTGCGCCTTCTCGTCCTCCATGTCCATCTCGTCGGTGAACGCGATGGACACGGCCCGGTCGACGATCATCTTGCCGGCGGGACGACGTTCGGCCTCGTAGCTGTCGAGCAGTCCGGGAGCGGCCAGCCCGCGGACGGCGAGGGCGAGCTTCCAGCCCAGGTTCCAGGCGTCCTGGATCCCGGTGTTCATGCCCTGCCCGCCGGCCGGCGGGTGCAGGTGCGCCGCGTCGCCGGCGACGAACACCCGCCCCTCGCGGTAGCGGTCGACGATCCCGTGCTTGATCCGGAAGATCGACGACCACCGGAGGTTGCTCGCCGTCGTCCCGGCCGGGCCCAGGTCGTCGATCGCGGCCTGCACGTCAGCCAGCGTCGGCGGCTCGTACTCCTGCCAGAACCCGGCCGGCACCACGCCGGAGCCGACGGCCTCCTGCCACCGCTGCGGGGCGAGGGTCGCGATCCGGTAGCGGTTGCGGCCCTTGAGCGGGACGCACACCAGCATCCCGGTGAACTCGTCGTCCTCGATGCGCACGAAGCGCACCAGGTGGCCGGCCGGCAGGTCCCAGTCGACGTCGACGTCGCCGAGCATGAAGAGCTGCGGGAACATCGACAGCCCGCCCTCGAAGGCGAGCCCGAGACCGGACCGGACGGCGCTGTGCGCGCCGTCGCAGCCGACCAGGTACTGCGCCCGGGTGGTCTCCACCGCGCCCGAGGCGTGCTGCAGCCGTGCGGTGACGCCCCCGTCGTCCTGGGTGAAGGCCACCAGTTCCACCCCGCGCTCGACGAGCACGCCGGAGGCTCCCAACCGAGCCTCGAGGATCCGCTCGGTGTCGTACTGCGGCAGCCCCAGGTGCGCGTAGGGCAGCTCGTCGAGGCCGGCCCAGTCGACCTGGTGGGTCTGCTCGCCGTTGACGAACACCGTCTGGCCGTGCAGCCAGATCCCGGCGTCCATCGCCTCGGTGACGATGCCCTGGTCCTCCCAGATCTCCATCGTCCGGCAGTGGATGCCGATCGCCTTGTCCGCCTGGGTCGAGGCCAGGGGACGCTTGTCCACGACGCGGACCGCGACCCCGCGGCGGGCCAGCTCGATGGCGTGCGTCAGGCCGGCCGGCCCGGCGCCGACGACCAGCACCTCCACCGCGCGACCGGAGGGGACCGGGGCGCCGTCGAGGTCGGCGGCGGCCCACGGCTGCGCCGCCGCGGCGACGTGCCCGTCGTCGGGCTTCTCGACGAACTCCTGCACGCTGGCGCTGGGCACCGTGCGCGGGAGCTCCGCGGGAGCCGGGACCGGCCCGGTGTCCGCCGTCTCCGGTGCCGGGGGCACGGCCGCGGGGACGTCCCCGGTGGCTGGCGACGGCGGCAGCGGCCGGGCGCGCAACGCGAAGACCCTGCGCTCCTCACCGCGCGTCAGCCACCGGCCCAGCGGCCCGCCGGCCCAGTTCGCCGGCTCCGCGGTCCAGTCGGTGAAGTGCTGCTCGGAGTCCCACTCGGCGACGACGTGGTAGCGCCGCCCGTCGGTCTCGCGCAGCAGCTCCTCGCGGGCGTGGCCGGGAGCGCTGCGAGCGAGCTGCGCGGCGGCGAGGTAGGCGAGCTCGAAGGCCTCCTGCTCCCACGGCTCGACGACGACGGCGGAGTCGACGCGCACCCGCTCGACCTCGACGTCCCCGCCGGGCGAGACCAGCAGCGGGAAGTCCGCGTCGTCGTCGGCCCGCCGGCGGATCTCGAGCACCTCACGCCGGAACTCGACCGAGTGCCAGCGGGCCAGCGGGGCGCCGGCCACCATGTGCGAGGGGTCCTCGACCCACTGCACGAAGTCGTCCTCGGACTCCCACTCCGCGAAGATGTGGTAGCGCAGGCCGCTCGCGTCGCGCAGCAGCTCCTCGCGCACGTACCCGCGGGAGTCCCCGATCCGCTCGGTGACCGTGGTGTAGGCGCGCTCGAAGGCCACCTGCTCGCCCGGCTTGACGCTGGTGGAGAAGTCGATGCGCACCGGCCGGGGCCGCTCGGCCTCCACCGTCGCCAGCACGGTGAAGGTCGAGCGGGTGGCGTCGTCGCGCAGGTCGCGCAACGCCTCGGTGAGCGTCTCCCGGGCGGCGCTGCGGCCGAAGCCGTCCACCGACGTCCGGTCGGTCCAGTCGCTGACGATGGCGAACCAGCGCGGGTCGGCCTCGTCGCGCATCAGCTCCTGGCGCAGGTTGCCCGGCACCCGGCTGATCTCGGCCGCCGCCCGGTGCCAGGCCGCCTCGAACGCCGCCTCGCAGCCCTCCCGCGCCCGCATCCGCAGCAGAGTCCGCACGCCGGCCCGGTCCCCCCGTGCGCCCACAGGTGCCGTCATGCCGGGTCCTGCGCCGGGCGGCTCGCGCCCGGGACGACGGCGAGCACCTCGTAGGTGTTCCGGGCGGCGTCCTCGCGCAGGTCGCGCAGCGCCTCGGTGAGCGTCTCGCGGGCGGCGCTGCGGCCGAAGCCGTCCACGGCGGCGCGGTCGGTCCAGTCGCTGGTGATGAGGAACGTCCGCGGGTCATCGGCGTCCCGGACCAGCTCCTGGCGCAGGTTGCCCGGCACCCGGCTGATCTCGGCCGCCGCCCGGTGCCAGGCCGCCTCGAACGCCGCCTCGCAGCCCTCGCGGGTGCGCATCCGCAGGATCGTCCGGACGCCGGCCCGGGGGACCCCGCCGGTTGCCTCCGCGGCCGTCATGGCGTCGCTCCCTCGGGTCGGCGCAGCACCAGGCTGCTGTTGAAGCCACCGGTGCCGCGGGCGAGGACCACCACGGTGGACAGGTCCTGCACCCGGCTGCTGGTGACCAGGTCGACCCCGGGGGCGTCGACCGGGTCGTCGAGGTGGGCGGTCCCGGGGACGATCCCGTCGCGCATCGCCAGCAGGGCGGTGGCCACGGCCAGCGCCGAGCCGCCGGCCATGAGCCGGCCGGTCCACGACGACGGCGCCGACACCGGCACCGGCGTCGCGCGGTCGCCGAACACCGCCGCGATCGCGTCGAGCTCGAGCCGGTCGAGCTCGGGCACACCGGCGCCGTCGGCGAGGACGAGGTCCACCTCGTCGGGGGTGACGCCGGCGTCGGCCAGCGACAGCCGGATCGCCCGCGCGTACTGGACGGCGTCGGGGGCCGGGTCCTCGTGGTGGTGGGCATCGTGGGTGGCGGCGTAGCCGGCGACCTCGCCCCACACCCGGCGGACGCCGCGGGCGCGGGCCGCCCCCGGCTCCTCGAGCAGCAGGATCGCCCCGCCCTCGCCGATCACGTGGCCGTTGGCCCGCCGGTCGAAGGGCTTGTAGGCGTCCTCGGGCCGCTGCGCGGTCGACAGCCGCCCGCCGGTGGCCTGGCACAGCAGCGCGTACGGGCACAGCCCGGCCTCGGTGCCGCCGACCAGCACCGCCGGGGTGCCGCGCCGCACCACCCGGCGGGCCCAGCCGATGCTGTCCAGCCCGCCGGCACCCTCGGTGACGACGACGCCGGAGGGGCCCTTGAACCCGTCGCGGATGGACACCTGGCCGGTGCTGGCCGCGTAGAACCAGGCGATCGACTGGTAGGCGCCCACCGACCTGGGTCCCTTGGCCCACAGCCCCTGGATCTCGTGCTGGCTGAACTCGTTGCCGCCCGAGCCCGAGGCCAGGAACACCGACGTCGCGTACGCGTCCTCCGGCGCGGTGTACCCGGCGTCCTCGGCGGCCAGCGTCGCCGCAGCCAGGGACATCCAGGTCCACCGGTCGGTCTGCACCATCAGCTGCGGCGACACGTGGTCGGCGGGCACGAAGTCGCGCACCTGCCCGGCGAGGGTGATGCCGTAGCGCTCGGCGTCGAAGCCCTCGACCGGCCGGATGGCCGGTTCCCCGCGCACCAGCGACGCCCAGTGCTCCTCCACGCCGATGCCGGTGGGCGCGACGACGCCGATCCCGGTGACCAGCAGTCCGCTCACGACTCCCTCCGGGTGGGCGCGGCCAGCACGATCGCCGACTGGAACCCGCCGAAGCCGCTGCCGACCGAGAGGGCGACGTCGACCTTCTGCTCCCGCGCCACCTTCGGCACGTAGTCGAGGTCGCACTCGGGATCGGGCACCTCGTAGTTGGCCGTGGGCGGCAGGACACCGCGGCTGACCGCCAGCGCGGTGGCGGCGACCTCGATCGACCCGATGGCGCCCAGCGAGTGACCCACCATCGACTTGATCGAGCTCATCGCGACCCGGCCGGCCGCCGAGCCCAGGCTGCGCTTGACCGCCGCCGTCTCGTGCCGGTCGTTCTGCTTGGTCCCCGAGCCGTGCGCGTTGACGTAGCCGACCTCGTCCGGGTCGATCCGTCCCTGGTCGAGCGCGACGGTGATCGCCTCGGCCATCTCCAGCCCGTCGGGCTTGAGGCCGGTCATGTGGAAGGCGTTGCACCGGCTGGCGTAGCCGGTCACCTCGCAGTAGACCTCCGCGCCGCGCGCCCTCGCGTGCTCGAGCTCCTCGAGCACCAGCACCGCCGCGCCCTCGCCCATGACGAACCCGTTGCGGCGGGCGTCGAAGGGCTTGGAGGCGTGCTCGGGGTCGTCGTTGCTGTCGGTGGTGGCCCGGATCGTGTCGAAGCAGGCCATCGAGATCGGCGAGATCGGGGCGTCGCTGGCCCCGGCCAGCACGACGTCGGCGTCGCCGTCCTCCACCAGCTGGGCGCCGTACCCGATCGAGTCGATGCCCGACGTGCAGCCGGTGGACACCACCGTGGCCGGGCCGTGCGCGCCGAAGCGGACGGCCAGCTCGGTGGCGCCGCAGCTGGGCACCAGCGCGTGCATCAGGTACCGCGACGCATAGCGCGGGTCGACCTCCCACAGCCGGCCGGCGTCGCTGACCGACACGTACTCCTGCTCCAGCCGCATCGTCGCCCCGACGGCGCTGCCGAGGGTGACGCCGACCCGGTCGGGGTCGGGAGCGTCGTCGGCCCCGCCGACCCCGAACCGCAGCCCGCTGTCAGCGACCGCCTCGTCCGCGGCGACCATCGCCATCTGCACGAAGCGGTCGTTGCGGTGCACCTCCTGGGCGGTGAGGCCCTGCTTGCGGCCGTCGAAGTCCACCTCGGCGGCGACCTGCGAGCGGAAGCGCGCCGGGTCGAAGAACGAGATCCGCCGCGTCGCCGTCCGGCCGGCGGTGATCATGTCCCAGAAGCCCTCGCGGCCCATGGAGCCGGGCGCCACCACCCCGATGCCGGTGACGACGACGCGGCGCCTCCCGGTGGTCACCGCACGCCCGGGGCGGGCTCGGTGTCGACGTGCCCCAGGTCGGGCCGCGGTGCCAGCGGGCCGCACAGGAAGACGAACGTCGCCGTCGTCTCCGTGTCGTTGACGATCCGGTGACGGACGCCGATCGGGATGTGCACGGCGGACTCGGCGACCAGCCGCCGCGGCTCGCCGTCGAGGGTGACCAGGACGTCGCCGGCCTGGCAGTAGAGGAACTCCTCGGAGTAGGGGTGCCAGTGCTCGGTCACGACCTCGCCGGGCTCGAGGGTGAGCGTGCCCATGAACCCGGCGGTCGAGCCGACGCTGGCCGGGGAGAGCAGCACCCGGATGTCACCGCCGCGACGGCGGTTGGGCGGGGTGTCGGCCCGGTGGACGGTGGGGCCGCAGCGCGTCGGCGTGGCCGGCGCGTGCTGGATCGTGGTCATCTCTCTCCTCAGGTGGGCCGGCGGCCGGGGCGGCCGGCGGTTCGGGGGTCGGGCGGGTCAGGCGACCGGGGAGCCCGCGAACGCGGGCCCCGGGACGTCGGTGGGGACGGGGGCGCCGGGCCCTGCGGCCAGGTGGACCGGCAGGTCGGGGTGGACCTGGCGGACCAGGGGACCGAGCACCGGCTCGGCGCCGATCTCGACCGCCGACGTCGCCCCGAGGTCCACCAGCACCCGGGAGGTGGCCTCCCAGAGCACCGTGGCGGTGAGGTGGCGGCGCAGCGCCGCGGCGAGCCGGTCGGGGTCACGGGTCGGCTCGGCGTCGGCGTTGGGCACGACGGGCACGTCGGGGACCGACCAGTCGAGGTCGGCCAGCGCCGTCGCGAGGTGGGCGGCGACCTTCTGCACCAGCGGGCCGCCGCAGGGCGCCCGCCCGGGCAGCCGGACCAGGTCCAGCCCCGCCGCGCGGACCAGCTCACCGGCGTGGGTCAGCTCGCTGCGGCCGCCGGCCAGCACCGCACGCTCGGGGCCGTCGAGGGCGGCGAGGCACAGCGGCCCGTCCATCCCGGCGACCGCGATGGCCGAGCGGGCGACGGCCTCGGCGTCGTGCCCGAGGACCGCGGCCAGGCCGGCGGCCGACGGCCGCGGCGCCAGCCCGAGCAGCTCGGCACGCCAGTGCACCAGCTCGACCACCTGGTCGAGCTGCAGGGCACCGGCGGCCACGAGGGCGGCGTACTCGCCGACGCCGTGCCCGGCCACGACCACCGGGTCCAGGCCGCGGGCGGCCAGCGAGCGGAAGCCGGCGACCCCGGTGACGACCACCTCGAGGTGGGTGGCGACGGGGTCGGGTGCGGTCGCGGGGTCCCGCCACCAGGCGGCGACGTCGCGGCCGACGACGGCGTCGACCTCGGTCACGGTGGCGGCCGCCACCGGGTCGGCCAGCCACGGGTCGACCATCCCGGGCCGGGAGGCCTCCTCACCGGGGAGGAGGACGGCGGGACCCCGCGCGGCGCTCACCTCACCGCTCCGACCCCGGTGCGGCGGCCTCGACCTTGTCCTTGATGATGCCCATCTGGATCTTGCTGTTCGCGTCGATCCGGCGGGTCATCCCCTCGGTGTCGATGGGCGCCTCGGGCCGCATCCGGAAGTCCTGCACCCAGCGCATCCGGGTGCCGCTGCCCTCCGGCGCGTAAGTCCAGTGGATGTCCATGAACTCGAACGGGCCGGGCTCGACCCGGCGGGCGCGGACCTCGCGCGCGGCGGGGTCGAGGGTCCGCTCGGACACCCAGCTCCAGGTCCGCCCGGACTCGTCCGGGTGCATGGTGAGCCGGAAGCGGAACCAGGTGTCGGTCTGCTCCAGGATCTCCACCGAGCGGTACTCGGTGAACAGGTCCGGCCAGGACGCCAGGTCGTTGGTCATCGCCCACACGTGGTCGATGTCGGCGTCGATCAGGATCGAGTTGTCGGTGTGGCCGACGGTCGCGGTCTGCGGGCTGTCGGTGCTGGTCATGCGGAGCGCTCCTCGGATCGGTGGAGGACGGGACGGCCCCTTCGCAGGGCCCCGGCGCGAGCGTGCGAGTGCTGGGGGCGAGGGGGTCCTTCTTCTAGGCCGGCTGGGCCTGCCCGGCGCGGACGGCCTCGACGATCTCGCCGAACGTGTAGCGGTCGGCGCTGTCGTCGGGCAGCTCGGTGCCGAAGCGGTCCTGCAGGGCGGTCTGCAGGGACAGGAAGGCCAGGGAGTCCAGGCCCACGTCGGCGAAGCGGGCGTCGGGGTCGGTGGTGTGCGCCGACGGCGGCAGCCCCGCCTTCTCGGTGAGCAGCTGCATGAGGTCGGTCTGGTCGAAGGCGGTCATCGCGGTGTCCTCCTCGGGACGGTGGTGCGGACGGGACGCCGGGACGGCGGGCTCGCCGTCCGGGACGAGGTGCAGCGGGCCGCGGAGGGCGGCCGGCAGGGCCGGCTCCGGGCACGCCGCGATGAGCGCCGCGCGGGCCACCAGGTCGGGCAGCCGGCGGTCGAGGAACTGGACGTCGTGCCGGTCGGCGCGCACGTCGGGGTCGCGCAGCATGGCGCGGTGCAGGGCGGTGGTGGTGTGGACGCCGGGGCCCTCGACGCGCAGCTCGGCCAGCGCCCGGTCCATCCGCCGGATCGCCTGCTCGCGGTCGGGCGCCCAGACGACGAGCTTGCCGAGCAGCGAGTCGTAGTGCGGGCTGATGGTGTCGCCCTGGCGGTAGCCGGTGTCGAAGCGCGTCCACGGGCCGTCGGGGACCCGCAGCACGTCGAGCCGGCCGGGTGCGGGGGCGAACCCGCGGGCGGGGTCCTCGGCGTTGATCCGGCACTCGATGGCCGCCCCGCGGACGACGACGTCCTCCTGCCGCAGCCGCAGCGGCTCGCCGCCGGCGACCAGCAGCTGCTCGCGGACCAGGTCGATACCGGTCAGCAGCTCGGTGACCGGGTGCTCGACCTGGATGCGCGCGTTCATCTCCATGAAGTACGCGCGCCCGGCGTCGTCGACGAGGAACTCGACGGTCCCCGCGCCGGCGTAGCCGACCGACAGCGCGCCGCGGACGGCCATCTCGCCGAGCTCGGCCCGCTGCGCAGGGGAGAGGTGCCCGGCCGGGCCCTCCTCCAGCAGCTTCTGGTGCCGGCGCTGCAGCGAGCAGTCGCGCTCGCCCAGGTAGATGCCGGAGCCGTGGGCGTCGCAGAGGACCTGCACCTCCACGTGCCGGGCGCCGGAGAGGTAGCGCTCGACGTAGACGGTGGGGTCGCGGAACACCGCGCGGGCCACCGTCTGGGTGGTGGTGAACGCCTCGGCGAAGTCCTCCGGCCCGCGGACGACGGTCATCCCGCGCCCGCCGCCGCCGGCCGCGGCCTTGATGATCACCGGGTAGCCGATCTCGGCGGCGATCCGCTGACCCTCCTCGGCCGTGCGGACCGGGTCGACCACGCCGGGCAGCAGCGGCAACCCGGCGTCGGCCATGAGCCGGCGCGCCGTCGCCTTGTTGCCCATGAGCTGCATGACCTCGGGCGGCGGGCCGACGAAGGTCAGTCCCTCGGCGTCGCAGATCTCGGCGAAGTCGGGGTCCTCGGAGAGGAAGCCGTAGCCGGGGTGGACGGCGTCCGCGCCGCTGCGCAGCGCCGCCTCCACGAGGTTGGGCACGTGCAGGTAGCTCGCCCGCGGTGCCGGCGGCCCGATGTGCACCGCCTCGTCGGCCATCTCCACGACCGCGGAGTCGCGGTCGGCCGTCGAGTGCACCGCCACGACCTCGATGCCGAGCTCCCGGCAGGCGCGGGCGACCCGGACGGCGATCTCGCCGCGGTTGGCGATGAGCAGCCGGCCGATCACCGCGGACTCCCGGGCGGGCGCAGCAGCAGCAGGACCTGGTCGTACTCGACGGACTCCGCGTCGCCGACCCGGACCTCGGCGACCACGCCCGCGGAGTCGGCCACGATCGGGTTCATCAGCTTCATCGCCTCGACGATCCCGAGCGTCTGGCCGCTCTCCACCTCGTCGCCGACCCGCACGAACGGCTCGGCGCCGGGGGAGGGCGCGGCGTAGAAGGTGCCGACCAGCGGCGCGCGGACGGCGACCGCGCCCTCGGGGACCTCCGGCGCGGCGGCGGGCTCGGCCTCCGGGGCCACCGCCTGCAGGGCACCGGCCGCCGGGGCGGGGGCCGGCGCGGGCGGGCCGACGACGACGTCGGCGGCCCACTCGACCTCCACCGACCGGTCCCCGCTGCGCACCGTCAGCCGCCGCAGCGGCCCGGGCAGCGCGCGGGCGAGGTCGAGGACCTCCTCCTGCAGCGAGCGTGCGGCCTCGTCCCGGTCCTCCGCGCTGTCGGCGCCGGGGCGCGGGGACAGCTCAGCCGGCCGCACGGTCGTCCCCTCCCGTGGGCACCGGCACGACGCGCAGTGGTCGGGCCTCGTCCCCGCCGATCCGCGAGAGCCGCCGGGTGCGCAGCGCCAGGAGCGTCGCGACGTCGAGGCGGCACAGCTCGTCGAGGTCGGCGACCAGGGCCGCGCGGACCCGCCGGGCCGCGTCGAGGGGGTCGGCGTGCGCCCCGCCCGGCGGCTCGGTCACCACCGAGGTCGCGATGCCGCTGGCGCACAGGTGAGGGGCGCCCAGCCGCATGGCACGGGCGGCGGTGGGTGCGGCCGACGCCGTCCGCCAGAGGATCGCCGCGCAGCCCTCGGGGCTGATGACCGAGAGGTAGGCGTTCTCCAGGACCAGCAGCCGGTCGGAGGTGCACAGGGCGAGGGCCCCGCCGCTGCCCCCCTCGCCGGTCAGCACGGAGACCACCGGGACGCGCAGCCGGCTGCTGCGCATGATCGTCTCGGCGATGGCGTGCGACTGGCCGCGCTCCTCGGCCGCGGGGCCGGGGTGGGCGCCGGGGGTGTCGACCAGCGTGACCACCGGCAGGCCCGAGGACTCGGCGTGCGCCATGAGCCGCATCGCCTTGCGGTAGCCCTCGGGGTGCGGCATGCCGAAGTTGCGGGCCACGCGCTCGCGGACCGAGTGGCCCTTCTCGTGGCCGATCACCACCACCGGGCGCCCGTCGAGCGAGGCGACGCCGCCGACGATCGCGGGGTCGTCGGCGAACGTGCGGTCGCCGTGCAGCTCGACGAAGTCGTCGAAGGCGGTGGCGAGGTAGTCCAGCGTGGTCGGCCGGCCGGCGACCCGCGCCCGCTGGACGACGTCCCAGGCGTCGGCGTCGCGCGCCGCGGGGCCGGGGTCGGCGGGCGCGGGCTCGGTGACCTCCGTCCGGGTGACGGCGGTGCCGGAGCGGGGGAGGACCGGGCGGCCGTGCAGGTCGAGCAGGCGGACCAGCAGCGGGCGCAGCTCGGCTCGGCTCTCGACCCGGTCGACCAGCCCGTGGGCCAGCAGGAACTCCGCCGTCTGGAAGTCGCTGGGCAGCTCGGCGCGGATCGTCTCCTGCACCACCCGGGGGCCGGCGAACCCGACGTGCGCGCCCCGCTCGCCGACCAGGACGGCGGCCAGCGTGGCGAAGGACGCCGACACCCCGCCGTAGGTGGGGTCGGTGAGCACGCAGACCGACAGCAGCCCCGACTCGCGCAGCTGGGCGAAGGCCTGGCTGACCCGCGCCATCTGGAACAGCGAGAAGACGCCCTCCTGCATGCGTGCGCCGCCGCTGGCGCAGACGACGACCAGGGGCAGCCGGCGCTCCACCGCGAGGTCCGCGGCCGCGCTCACGCGGCGGCCCACCTCGATGCCCATGCTGCCGCCGAGGAACCCGAAGTCCATCGCGGCGAGGACCACCTCGGTGCCGCCGATGCGGGCGGTGCCGGCGACGACGGCCTCGGACTCACCCGAGCTGGCGGCGGCCTCGAGCAGCCGGTCGCGGTAGTCGCGCAGGTCGCTGAACGACAGCGGGTCGGGCGGTCCCGGGGGGCAGGTCTGCTCGTCGAAGGTGCCCGGGTCGGCCAGCAGCCCGATGCGCTCGCGGGCGCCCAGGCGCAGGTGGTGGTCGCACTCCGGGCAGACCGACAGGTTGCGCTCCAGCCGCTTGCGGTACAGCAGCCAGCCGCAGCTGGGGCAGCTGACCCAGTCGGCCGAGCCGGCCGCCGACGTCGGGCGCCGGGTCGGCGTGGTCGCGGTCACGACCGCTCCGCCGACCACTCGTAGAAGCGGCGCGCCATCGCGTCCTGGGGCGAGCGCCAGCCCGGGTCGTAGGCGTTGATGTAGGGCCGCAGCTCCTCGCTCACCGAGCGGAAGGACGGCAGCGACTGCGCCACCCGCATCGCCTCGGCCGGCGGGCGGTCGAACTCGATGAGGTGGACGTAGAGCTCGTGGAAGGTGAACAGGGACCGGTGCCGCACACCGATCTCCTGGGGCATGGACGTCGCGTCGGAGCGGGCGAAGACGTCGGCGACGCGGTCCGCGTCCCCCGGGTTCATCCTCGCGATGATCATGGTCTGGTGCACGGGCTCTCCAGCGTCGCTGCGGGGCCGGCCGGGAGCGGGCGGGCCGGGGACGGATGCCCGAGGACGTTAGGGCGGGGGACCCGCCCGGGACACCGGCCAGCGGTCGGATCCTGCAGGGTCGCCCGGGGGTGGAGGGGGCCGGTCACCAGGGAGGACGCCCCCGGAGGGGTCGCGCACCCCCGGGTGCAGCACCCCAGGCGGGGACGGTCCCGCCTCGGGGAGCCCCTCACTCCATACCTGGGTATGAATCGGTCCCCCGTTCCCGCACGGTGGGGACACGGACGGTGGCGGAGGGTCGCGCGCCATCTCTACTGTCCGTCTCAGGTATGGGGGCGCAGGGCGCCGGACCTGAGCGGAGCAGACGCATGGGCGGCGAACCGGAGGGGAGACTCCCTCCACGGGATGATGCCCGGAACGGTGGCGTCCCCCGGGCCCGGGTGTTGATCTGCGACGACCACGAGGTGCTGCGGCACGGTCTCCGCGCAGTGCTGCGCTGGGCGCCCGACCTCGTCGTGGTGGCCGAGGCCGCGGACGCCGACGCCGCCCTCACACTGGCCGCCGAGCTGCGGCCGGAGGTCACCCTGGTGGGACTCGGCACACAGGGCCCGGCGATCCCCGACCTGGTGCGGGCCCTGACGGCCACGGGCACCCGCGTGGTGCTCCTGGGCGAGGCCGGCAGCGGCGGCGACATGGTCGAGGCCCTGCGCGCGGGCGCACGCGGCTACGTGCACACCACCGTGAGCTCCGACCGCCTCGTCGAGGGGGTGCGGGCCGTGCTGCGGGGCGAGACCCTGCTCGACGCCACCGTCACCGGCGAACTGCTGCACCAGCTCGACGGGAGCCGGCCGGCGTCCCAGCCGACCAACGGCAACCCGCTCACCGCGCGCCAGCAGGCGGTGTCCGAGCTCGTCGCCGAGGGGCTGACCAACGCCGAGATCGCCGCCCGGCTGCAGGTCAGCCGCGCGACCGTCAAGGGCCACATCACCGTGGCGCTGCGGAGGCTGGGCCTGCGCGACCGCACCCAGCTGGCGATCCACGTCAACCGCAGGCCCCGGCCCGGGCCGGACGACGGCCGCCAGGTGGGCCCCGTCAACGGTTGACCTCCGTGTCGTGGGGATGACTCTGCGTACTGGCCCGACGGACGGATGCGCAGTGTCGCCCCGGTGCCTGGCAGGAGCCTGGACGGGAGCTGTGACTCCCGTGCACAGTTCCTGCCTGCACAGACCGGTTGCGCGCTACGGTTTCACCAGATCCGCTGAGACGAACAGGTTCCGTTCGGCTGGAGAACCCCGGCCTCCACACCCCGTCACCGACCGGACAGGGGAACAGGATGAGTCCAGATGACCTCCCGAGCAGAGGGGGGCTCCCGGGCCCGCGGCTGCACCGTCCGAACGGTCCTGGCGCGACCGCGCCCGGGCACGCGGGTCCTCCGCGGGCCCGAGCGGTCCCCCGGCCGGTCCGGCCCGTGCTCGCTCGGCCACCGTCCAGCCTGGTGCGGATCCTGCTCTGCGAGGACCAGGAGGTCTTCCGGCTGGGCCTGCGCGTGGTCCTCGAGGCCGAGCCCGACATGGCCGTCGTCGCGGAGACCGAGCACCTGCCCGGGGCGCTGAGCGTCGCCGCGGACGTCCCGGTGCAGGTGGTGGTCGCGCGGCAGGGTCTCGTCCAGGGCGCCACGCTGCCGCTGCTGCGGGACCTCTGCCACCTGGGGGCGTCGGTGCTGGTGCTCGCCGAGCGGCGGGAGGACCCCGGCGCCGAGCTGGTCGAGGTGCTGCGTGCCGGCGTCCGGGGCTATCTCCCCCGGCGCTCCTGCGCCGCCCGGCTGGTCGAGGCCGTGCGCGCTCTGTCCCGGCACGAGCCGGCCATCGACTCCTCGGCCACCAGCCACCTGGTCCGCTACCTGGCCGACCCCACGGCGCCGGCGCAGGGTCCCGAGCGCGTCCTCGACCGGCTCACCGACCGGCAGCGCGACGTCGCCGAGCTGGTGGCGCAGGGCCTCAGCAACGAGGAGATCGCCCGCCGGCTGTTCCTCAGCCTGGCGACGGTCAAGAGCCACCTGACCGCCTCCATGCGACGGCTCGGGGTCCGCAGCCGGACCCAGCTGGCCATCCTGGTGAACCGCGACCGGTCACCCGCGGTCTGACGCCGGACCGCCGTCCGCAACGGGTGCCCGGCCACGGCGGTCCCGGCGCTCCGGGTGGGACGGGTCCGACCCGGGGCGCGCGACCGGCGACCGAGGGGCGCGCCCGGCGAGGGGTCGGCAGCCGGTTCGCGGGTCGCGCCTGGACGGTCCCGGACCGGTACCACGACCTCGGGTGGAGGCAGGTTCATACCCGTGTCCGGTTGGACGCCGCCGGGTGCACCGGGAGGGTGACCTGCGTCACCGGGCGACTGTCAGGTCCCCCCGAGTCGGCGCTCCCCCACCACCGTCCGGGACGCCGCATCCAGAGAGGCGGTGTCGTGGACCGAGCACCGACCACGCGCCACCCTCGGGTGCGGCGTGCCCTCGCCGTGGCCGGGGCCGGCACGCTGCTGGTGGCCGCCGCGCCGGGGGCGGCGTCGGCGCAGGGAGGCGGAGGCCGGACCTGGGACGTCAGGCCGGGCCAGTCCATCCAGGACGCCGTGGACGCAGCGGACTCCGGGGACACGATCCGGCTGGCGCCCGGCACCTATGCAGAGGCCGTCTGCATCGAGGGGAAGGGCCTGACCATCCGGGGTGCCGGCGCTGCCGCGACGAAGATCGTGTGGCCCGGGTGGGACACCCCCGAGGACCTGCCGCCGGCGCCGGCCAGGTCATCGGTGTGCTGGGCGGCCCAGGAGCGCGTCGACGGCGAGGACGACCCGGACACGCTGGCCGACGACGTGTCGGCCCTGTTCTTCCTCGACCCCGACGGCCCGGTGCGGGTCTCCGGTGTCATGACCCGCAACCACCCCGCCAGCGGGATCACCGCCTGGGGCGCCGACGGGTTCTCGGTGTCCGACACGGTGGGTCACGCGCACGACGGGTACGGGATCCTCGCCCTGGACTCCACGAACGTGCGGTTCACCGGCAACATCGAGGTCGGCCTCGACCGCGGCACCGCGAGCCGGCCGGACTCGGGCACCGCCGGCATCGGGATCGAGGACTCCGCGGCGGCCGCCGCGAACGTCTCCGGCAACTACGTCGAGGGATACGACCTCGGCATCCACCTCCGGGAGGCCCGTGGCGGACACGTGTCCGGGAACACCCTGACCGGCAACTGCATCGGGCTCCTGCTGTTCGACGACGTCGTCACCCAGGTGCCCGACGACGGGCGGGACGTCCCGAGCGGTGGGTTCCACCTCAGCGGCAACCGGGCGACGGACAACGACCGGTACTGCCGGCAGGGCCGCGACGAGGACGAGCACGTCTCCGGCGTCGGCGTGCAGGTGGTCAACGCCGATGACGTGAGCATCACGGGCAACGTCGTGACGGACAACACGGTGACGCTGCCCGAGAGCGTGCCGGTGCCCACCAACCCGGCGGGCGGTCTGACGCTGCTCTCGCTCCCGGCGCCCGACGCACCGGAGGGCGCGAGCGCGGGCCTCGTGGACGACATCCGGATCGTCGGCAACGCCTTCGGGGACAACCACGTCATCGTGCGACCGGGCCGGGTGGTGGAGAGGGACGTGTTCGTCAGCGACGGCTCGATCCCGCCCCTGCTGGCCGCCGGTCCGGACCTGACCTCCGCGGGCAACCGCTGCGATGCCAGCCTCCCGGCGGACATCTGCGGCGCGCCGCCGTACCCGGCCGATTGACCGCACTCTCCGCCCCCGGTGGGCGCTGGTTCCCGCTAGCGGCGGCGGCCGAGCAGCCAGCCGACCAGGACGCCGAGCAGCGTGAGCCCCGCGCCGCCGAGCGCGCCGACGGCGAGGGTCTGCAGGTCCGACGACGGCGCGCCGGCCGGGGCCCTCGCACCGCGGAACACCTGCGGCTCTGGCGCGGACGGCGTTCCCGCGGGAACGGCCGTGGGCGCCTCGGTCGAGCTGACGGCGGCCGACGAGGCGCGGGCCGCGGCGGGCGCGGCCTCGACCGGTGCACCGGAGATCAGTTCCTGGTCGATCGCGGCGAAGAACTGCCCGGCCATCCGCTTCGCGACGCCGGTGATCATCCGCTGGCCCACCCCGGCGACCGGTCCGCCCACGACGGCGTCGGCGGACCAGGTGAGCGTCGTCCCCTCGTCGGTGGGCTCGAGGCCGATGGTGACCGTCGCGCGCACGTTGCCCGGCGCGCCGGCGCCCGAGGCGTGCATGACGTAGGACGAGGGCCGCTGCTGGTCGGTGAGCCGCACCTCGCCGGCGTAGGTGCCGCGGATCGCGCCGACCCCCACCGAGACGTCCATGCGGTACTCGTCCTCGCCGGTCCGCTGCAGCGACTCGCAGCCGGGGATCGTCCGCGCGAGCACCGCGGGGTCGGTGATGACCGTCCAGATCTCCTCGGGCGTGCCGTGCAGCACCGCCGAGCCGTCGAGGTTCACGCAGGGGCTCCCGTCGTCCGCGACGCAGCCGTGCGCTCCGCCGTCTCGTCTCGCATCAGGTCGTACAGCTCGGTGGGGGAGATCGGCATCGCGGTGATCCGCCGGCCCACCGCGTCCTCGATCGCCGAGGCGATCGCCGCCGTCCCGGGGATGACCCCGGCCTCGCCGGCGCCCTTGATGCCCAGCGGGTTGAGCGGGGAGGGCGTCTCCTGGTGGTCGACCGCGATGTCGGGCACCTCGGAGGCGTAGGGCATGAGGAAGTCCATGAACGACGCGTTCTGCAGCTGCCCGTCGCCGTCGTAGGCCATCCGCTCGTACAGCGCCCCGCCCACGCCCTGGGCCACGCCGCCGTGCACCTGGCCCTCGACGATCATCGGGTTGACGACGTTGCCGCAGTCGTGCACCACGGCGTACCGGACGACGTCGATCTCCCAGGTCTGCGGGTCGATCTCGACCACGGCGGCGTGCGCGCCCGAGGCGAACGTCGAGCGGATGGGGGAGTAGTAGTCGCGGTGCTCGAGGCCGGGGGCGTCCCCGGGGGCGACCGGCGGCTTGTCGTCGGACCCCTGGACGGCGAACTGGGTGGCCTGCTTGGCCGCCTCGTCGAAGGCGTAGCGCAGCGGGTTGGACAGCACCGCCACAGTGCGCAGCGGGATCGACGCCCCCGGCGTCCCCCTGACCTGCACCTGGCCGTCGTCGATCTCGAGGTCCTCCGGGTTGGCCTCCAGGACGTCGGCGGCGATCCGGATCGCCTTCTCCCGCACGCCGCGGGCGGCCAGGGCGACGGCGTTGCCGCTCATCACCGCGGCCCGGGAGGCGAAGGTGCCGACGGCGTAGCCGAAGCGGCGGGTGTCGCCGGTGTGCACCTCGACGTCCTCGATGGGCACGCCGAGCTCGGAGGCGACGATCTGGGCGAACACCGTCTCGTGCCCCTGGCCCTGCGAGGTGAGCCCGGTGGACACGAGCACCTTGCCGCTGCCGAGCACCTGCACGTGCCCGCCCTCGTAGGGGCCGGGGCCGGTGCCCTCGACGTAGAGCGCCATGCCGACGCCGAGGAGCTTGCCGCGGGCCCGCGCGTCGGCCCGCAGCGCCGCGGCCTCGTCCCAGCCGACGAGCGCGACCAGCTTGTCCAGCAGGCCGGGGTAGTCACCGGAGTCGTAGATGACCGGGCGGCCGTCCTGGAACGTCAGCCGGTGGTCGTAGGGGAACTGGTCGGGGGTGATCAGGTTGCGACGGCGGACCTCGGCGCGGTCGAGGCCGAGCGCGTCGGCGATGCGGTCCATCGTCCGCTCCATCGCGAAGCAGCCCTGCGGCCGCCCGGCGCCGCGGTAGGGCGTGACGATGACGGTGTTGGTGTAGACGCTCTCGACGACCACCCGGTAGACGGGGATGACGTAGGGGCCCACCAGCTGGGTCGCCGTGACGATCGGCACGATGATCCCGTAGGGCGTGTAGGCGCCGTTGTCGTGCCAGATGTGCACGTCGAGGGCGGTGATCCGGCCGTCGTCGTCGAAGCCGACGGTGACCTCCTGCCGCTGCTGCCGCTCGTGCGCGCTGGAGACGAAGTGCTCGCGCCGGTCCTCGGCCCACTTGACCTCGCGGCCGAGCCGGATGGCCGCCATCGGCACCAGCAGCTCCTCGGGCCACGGGTGCACGATCTTGACGCCGAAGCCGCCGCCGACGTCGGGCGCGACCACCTCGACGCGGTCCAGCGACAGCTCGAGCTTCGCCGCGATCGCCGCGCGCACCGACGTCGAGGCCTGGGTGCTCGAGTGCACCCGCAGGCTGCCGTCGTCGGGGTCCCAGCGGGCGTGCACGCCCTTGCCCTCCAGCGGCATGCAGGCGCTGCGCTCGATGTACTGCGTGAAGGAGAGCGTGTGCGGCGCGGCGGCGAGCGCCGGCTCGACGTCGCCGGTCTCCTGGTGGTGCCGGGCGGCGACGTTGTCGGGGACGTCCTCGTGGACGGCGGCCCGGGCCTCGCGGGCGGCGTCGACCCCGACGACGACCGGCAGCTCCTCGTAGCTGACCACGATCCGCTCGGCGGCGTCCTCGGCCACGTAGCGGTCGGTGGCCACGACCATGACGACGGGCTCGCCGACGTGGTGGACCACGTCGTTGGCCAGGGCGTACCCGGTGCGCGGGGCGTGCAGCTGCGGGTGCGGGATGAGCACCGGCAGCGGCTCGGCCATCGGGCCGGTGAGGTCCTCGTAGGTGTAGATGGCGACCAGGCCCTCGATGTCGAGGGCGGCCTCGACGTCGACGTCGGTGATCCGCGCGTGCGCGTGCGGGCTGCGCACGAAGGCGGCGGCCAGGGCGCCGGCGCCGATGTCGTCGAGGTACCGGCCCCGTCCGGTGATCAGCCGGGCGTCCTCGCGCCGGCGGACCGGCTCGCCGAACAGCTTGGTGGTCACGCGGCAGCTCCCCGGGGTGCCATCAGCGCTACAGAGGCACTCACCGGGCGTCCTCCCGCATCGCGGCGGCCGCGTGCCGGACGGCCCTGCGGATGTTGGCGTAGCCGGTGCACCGGCAGAGGTTGCCGCCGACGAGCTCGTCGACCTCCTCGTCGGTGATCTCCGCGGCCGCGTCCCGCGCCTCCAGGCCGGCCGCGATGGTCACCAGGAAGCCCGGGGTGCAGAAGCCGCACTGCAGGGCGTGGCACTCGCGGAAGGCCTCCTGCACCGGGTGCAGCACCTGCCCGCCCTCGCCGTCCTCGCGGGCCAGCCCCTCCACGGTGGTGACCTCGGCGCCGTCGACCTGGACGGCGAGCACGAGGCAGGAGCGCACGGGGTCGCCGTCGACCAGCACGGTGCACGACCCGCAGACGCCGTGCGCGCAGCCGACGTGCGTGCCGGTCAGCCGCAGGTCGTCGCGCAGCAGGTCCGACAGCACCCGGCGCACGGGCACGGTGGCCTCGCGCAGGACGCCGTTGACGGTGACGGCGACCGTCCGCTCGGTGTCGACGGGGGTGGTCATGCTGCGCTCCTCTGCACGGCCTCGGCTGCTGCCTGCGCCAGTGTCCGCTCGGTCAGGACCCCGACCAGCAGCCGCCGGTAGTCGGCGCTGGCGTGGATGTCGCCGTCGGGGTCGACCAGCGTGCGGGCCAGCGCGCCGGCGGCGGCCCAGTCGGCGCTGTCGACCGGCTTGCCGGCCACGGCCTCGGTGAGGTCGTGCACCTCGGGCACCAGCCCCACGGACAGGTAGGACGCCCGCACGGCGGCGACCCGGCGGTCGGCGTCGAGGGTGACGACGACGCCCGCCCCGCAGACCGCGTAGTCGCCCTTGCGCCGGGAGATCTCGGCGAAGGCGGTCCCGGAGCGCTCCGGGAGGGCGGGGAAGAAGGCATCGACGACGACGGCCGGGCCGGCGAGCGAGGTCTCCAGCGGCCCGACGAAGAGGTCCTGCCAGCCGACGGTGGACCGGCCCTCCGGCGTCGCCACCGTCACCGAGCCGCCGGTGAGCGCCAGCACGGAGGTCATCTCGCCCGAGGGGTCGGCGTGCGCGATCGAGCCGACCGTCGTCCCGCGGTTGCGGATCGCGGGGTGGGCGACGTTCGCCGTCGCCCGGGCCAGCAGCGGCTGGACCCGGGCGGCGGCGGTCGCGTCGGGGCTGTCGCGGAGGAGGCCGTTGTGCCGGACCAGGGCTCCCACCCGCACGCCGTCCCCGGTGACCTCGACGGTGTCGAGGCCGGGCACCCGGTTGATGTCCACGAGCGTGGCCGGGGCCGAGAGCCGCATCGCCAGCAGCGGGAGCAGGGACTGCCCGCCGGCGAGGACCTTGGCGCCGGGTTCGGCGGCGAGGACGTCGAGCGCCTCCTCGAGGGACCGGGGGTCGGCGTAGCGGAAGGGAGCCGGTTTCACCTGTCGAGCGTCCCCTTACGGGTGTCGGTGCCGGGACGGGTGTCGACGCCGGGCCGGCCGACCTGGTCGACCGACGACGGGTCGGGGCTGTACTCGTGCCGCCCGCGCCCGGAGTGGCCGTAGTCGTGCGCTCCGGCGTGGCCCAGCGCCGGGCCGGTGCCGCCGGCGTACTCCTGCTCGGCCAGCAGCGCCGCGCGCATCTCCGCCGGCGCCAGGGCGCGGGCCACGTGCCAGCCCAGCACCGCCACGATGGTGCCCAGGGCGATCCCGCCCAGCGAGAAGGTGTCGGTGATCTGCAGGTTCACGTTGCCGATGGCGATGATGATGCCCGCGGCGAGCGGCACCAGGTTGATCGGGTTGGCGAAGTCGACGCGGTTCTCCTTCCAGATCTTCGCGCCCAGCAGGCCGATCATCCCGTAGAGCACGACGGTGATCCCGCCCAGGACGCCGCCCGGGATGATGTTGATCAGGGCGCCGAACTTCGGGCACAGGCCGAGCAGGATCGCCACCAGGGCCGCCACGTAGTAGGCCGCCGTCGAGTAGACGCGGGTGGCGGCCATGACGCCGATGTTCTCGGCGTAGGTGGTCGTGGGCGAGCCGCCGACCGAGGAGGCCACGACGGTGGCGACACCGTCGGCGGCGATGGCGCGGCCCATGTAGGGGTCGAGGTCGCGCTTCGTCATCTCGGCGACCGCCTTGACGTGCCCGGCGTTCTCCGCGACCAGGGCGATGACGGCCGGGAGCACCAGCAGGCTGAAGTTCAGCGAGAAGCTCGGCGCGGTGAAGTCGGGGAGGCCGAACCAGTCGGCCTGGCCGACGGTGTCGAAGTTGATCCGGTCGCGGGTGACGACCTCGCCGGTGCCGTCGGGCGAGGTGATCTGGCCGGCCGTCGCGTCGAGCAGGACCGACAGCAGGTAGCCGAAGACCAGGCCGAGCAGGATGGAGATGCGGGCCCAGAAGCCGCGCAGCAGCAGCGAGGCGACGATGACGAAGGACATCGTGGCCAGCGCCACCCACTGGTCCTGGGGCCAGTAGATGCCGGCCACCACGGGGGCCAGGTTGAAGCCGATGAGGAGCACGACCGCGCCGGTCACCGCCGGCGGCAGGATCGCGTGCAGGAACCGGACACCGGCGAAGTGGATGAGGACGCCGACCAGCGCCAGCACGACGCCGGAGACCAGGATCGCGCCGACGACGTCGCTGGAGTCACCGCCCTGCGCCCGGACGGCGACGACGCCGCCGACGAACGAGGCGCTGGTGCCCAGGTAGCTCGGCACCTTCCCGTTCACGATGAGCAGGAAGATGATCGTCGCGATCCCGCTCATCATGATCGCGAGGTTGGGGTCGAGCCCCATGACGATCGGGAAGACGAAGGTCGCCCCGAACATCGCGACCACGTGCTGCGCGCCGATGCCGATGGTGCGCGGCCACGACAGCCGCTCGTCGGGAGCGACGGCCTCACCCAGCGGTGGCGTCTTCCCGTCTCCGTAGAGCTTCCAACCGAACGCCATGGGGACCTCCTCGACGTGCCCATCCGACGCAGCCGGGAGGTGTCGGCACCCCCGGGAGGCCGTCACAGTGTCACGCGTCTCACAGCGACGGAAGTGCCTCAGCGCTAAATGTTCCGGGTGCAACAAGATCGTTGCCGAGCCGATACCTCACCGCTGAGGAACCCTCCCGGTACGGTTCGGAGGGTGAGCGCTCCCGACCCTGCCGAGGGTGTCCGGCACGTCTCCCTGCGCAGTGGCGTGTACGCCGACTCCGTGCGGTTGATGCAGGTCAGCCGGGACGTCGGCGCGCGCGACGGCGTCACCGCCGTCCTCGTGGCCATGGCCACCCCGCTCAACGTCGAACTCGCCGCCGGCATGGGTCTGGCCCCCGAGCAGACCCCCTCGCCCGACCAGCTGCTCATCGCCGTCCGGGCCGTCGACGACGACGCCCTGGCCGCCGCGGTGAGCGCCGTGGACGCCGCGCTGGCCGAGCGCGAGCGCTCCCGGGCCACCGCCGACGCCCAGCCCGCCCGCACCATCGGTGCCGGCCTCGACGACCTCGCCCCCGGCGCGCCCGCCCTCGCGATCGTCAGCGTCCCGGGGCAGTACGCGGCGCTCGAGGCCGCCGACGCGATCGCCGCCGGGCGCAGCGTGCTGGTCTTCTCCGACGGCGTCCCGGTCGAGCAGGAGGTCGCGCTCAAGCGCGCCGCGCACGAGGCCGGCGTCCTGGTCATGGGGCCCGACTGCGGCACCGCGATCGTCTCCGGCGTCGCCCTGGGCTTCGCCAACGTCGTCCGCCCCGGTCCGGTGGGCGTGGTCGCGGCATCGGGCACCGGCGCGCAGCAGGTGTCCTGCCTGCTCGACGCGGCAGGCGTCGGCGTCTCGCACGTGATCGGCGTCGGCGGGCGCGACCTGTCCGAGGCCGTCGGCGGGCTGGCCACCCTCGACGCGCTGGCCGCGCTCGACGCCGACCCCGCCACGGAGCGGGTGCTCGTCGTCTCCAAGCCGCCGGCGCCGTCGGTGGCCGAGGCCGTGGAGCGCGCCGCCGCGGGGCTGGCGACGCCGGTGCGGTCGGCCGCGTTGTCGCCGGAGACCCCTGACCTCACCGCCGCCGTCGAGGCGCTGCTGGCCGACATGGGGCGCGAGGTGCCGGCGTGGCCGTCCCGCCCCGGGCCGGACGAGGCGGCGCCGGCCGGCGCCGTCCTGAAGGGGTTCTACTCCGGCGGCACGCTCGCCGACGAGGCGATGCTGCTGGCGGCGCCGGTACTGGGCGACGTCCGCTCCAACACCCCGCTGCGGCCCGAGCTCGACCTCGGCACGGACCTGTCCGCCACCGGGCACGTGGTCGTCGACTTCGGCGACGACGCGCTGACCGTCGGCCGCGCCCACCCGATGATCGACCCCACGTTGCGGCTGGAGGCGATCGCCCGGCTGGCCGGGTCCGGCGAGCCGGCGGTGCTGCTGCTCGACGTCGTCCTCGGGTACGGCGCCGACCCCGACCCGGCGGCGGCCCTCGCGCCGGCCCTCGCCGCGGCCCGGGACCGGGCGCGGCTGCCGGTGGTGGTCGCGCTCGTCGGCACCGAGGCCGACCCCCAGGGCTGGAGCCGGCAGGCCGACGCCCTGGCAGCGGCCGGCGCCGCCGTCTTCGCCTCCAACGCCGCGGCCACGCGGTACGCCCTCGACCTGCTGGGAGCGCAGTCATGACCCTGTCCGACCTGCTCTCCGCGCCGCCGTCCATCGTCGCCGCCGGCGTCGACGTCTTCTCCGGGGCGCTGCGCGCGCAGGGCACGGAGGTCGCCGACGTCGACTGGCGGCCGCCGGCGCTCGGTGACCCGGCCGACCTCGCCGCCCTGGCGCTCGACCCCCGACGCGCCGCGGCCAACCGGACGGCGGTCGAGCGGGTGCTGGCCGCGGGCTCGGTGCTGGTCGACGTCCGGCCGGCGGCCGAGGTGCTCGGGCTCGAGGGGCGGGTGCTGCTGCACTCCGGCCCGCCGCTGACCTGGGAGGCGGCGTCGGGCCCGATGCGCGGGGCGCTGGTCGGCGCCTGCCTGTTCGAGGGCTGGGCCTCGACGGTGCAGGAGGCCGAGGCGCTGCTCGCCTCCGGCGGCGTGACCCTCGACCCCTGCCACCACCACTCCGCCGTCGGCCCGATGGCCGGGGTGACCTCGCCGTCGATGTGGACGTGGTGCCTCGAGGACCCGGTCAACGGCGGCCGCGCGTACTGCAACCTCAACGAGGGCCTGGGCAAGGTGCTGCGGATGGGCGCCTTCGGCGAGGAGGTGCTCACCCGGCTGGCCTGGATGCGCGACGTCCTCGGCCCGCTGCTGGCCCGGGCGGTGCGGTCGATGACCGAGCCGCTCGACGCCAAGGCCGTGCTCGCGCAGATGCTCCAGATGGGCGACGAGGGGCACAACCGCAACCGCGCCGGCTCGCTGATGACCCTGCGCGAGCTGTCCCCGGCGCTGGTCGCGCTCGACGCGCCGTCCGACGACGTCGCCGCCGCGCTGCGCTTCATCGGCGGCAACGAGCACTTCTTCCTCAACCTCGGCATGCCGACGGCGAAGCTGGCCATGGACGCCGCCCGCGACGTCCCGGGCTCGACGCTGGTGACGGTGATGGCCCGCAACGGCACCGAGTTCGGCGTGCAGACCGCCGGCACCGGCGACCGCTGGTTCACCGGGCCCGCGCAGACGCCGGTGGGCCTGTTCCTCGGCGACTACGGCCCCGAGGACGCCAACCCCGACATCGGCGACTCCGCGATCATGGAGACCTACGGCGTCGGCGGGTTCTCGATGGCCGCGGCGCCGGCGATCGTGCGGTTCGTCGGCGGCACGGTCCCCGACGCGCTGGCCACCACCGAGCGCATGTACCAGCTCACCCTCGCCGAGAACCCGGCCATGGCCATCCCGATCCTCGGCTTCCGTGGCGCCCCCACGGGCATCGACGTCCTCGCCGTGGCCCGCACCGGGTGGCTGCCGCAGATCAACACCGGCATGGCCGGGCGGGTGGCCGGCACCGGTCAGGTCGGCGCGGGTCTGGTCCAGCCGCCGCGGGAGTGCTTCGAGGGGGCGCTGGCCGCGCTGGCGCAGGAGGCCCGGACCGCGCCCGCGGCGGCCTGACCCGCTCGGCTCCTCCCGCGAGATCGGCGCTGTCGTGGCCATCGGCGCCTGATCGCCACGAGACCGCCGATCTCGCGCCGCTGCGGGCACGACGGGTGGCGCCCGGCCGGGCCGGGCCGCAGGCTCCTCGCGTGGGCAGGATCGGTCCCGGGCGCGACGACGTCGTCCGGGTCAGCAAGCGGCTGTCCTACGTGCTCCGGCACCGGCCCGACAGCGTGGGGCTGGTCCTCGACGACGCCGGCTGGGTCGACGTCGACACGCTGCTGGCCGCGCTCGCCGCGCACGGGATGCCACTGACCCGGGAGGACCTCGACCACGTCGTCGGGCGCAACGACGAGCGGCGCTTCGCGGTCGACCCGACCGGCACCCGGATCCGCGCCAGCCAGGGTCACAGCGTGCCGGTCGCGCTCGGGTACACCGCCGAGGCCCCGCCCGACGTCCTCTTCCACGGCACCGCGGTGCGCAACCTGCCCGCGATCCTCGCCGAGGGGCTGCGCCCGGGCCGGCGGCACGCGGTGCACCTGAGCCCCGACGAGGTCACCGCCCGCGCGGTGGGGGAGCGCCGCGGCCGCGCCGCCGTCCTGCGGGTCGACGCCGCCGGGCTGGCCGCGGCCGGGGCGGTGTTCACCCGCTCGGCCAACGGGGTGTGGCTGGTCGACGCCGTCCCGCCGCGGTACCTGGGCGTCCTCTAGCCCGGGACCCGGACGGCGAGCAGTGCGACGTCGTCGTGACGGCCGGCCGTGGCGGCCGCGGCCAGCAGCCGGTCGCACAGCTCGCCGAGCGGGTCGCCCGCGCGCCGGCCGAGCTCCCCGACGAGCCAGGCGTCGCCCTCGTCGAGGGTGCCGCCGCGCCGCTCGACGAGGCCGTCGGTGTAGAGGAGCAGCGTGTCCCCGCGGCGGAGCGGCAGGTCGGCGTCGGTGCGGGGTGTCCCGGGCGCCACGCCGAGCAGCGGCTCGGGGGTGCCGGCGAGCAGCCGGACCGACCCGTCCGCGGCCACCAGCGCCGGCGGCGGGTGGCCGGCGTTGGACCAGCGCAGCGTCCCGCCGTCGCCGGTGGGACGGACCACGGCGACCGCGACGGTGGCCAGGGCCGGTGCCGCCAGGTGCGCCATCACCCGGTCCAGCGCCTCCAGGGCCCGCGCCGGGGACGACGCGTCGACGGCGACCGCGCGCAGCATCCCCCGGACCTCGGCCATGGCGGCCGCGGCCCGGGGGTCGTGGCCGGCGACGTCGCCGATCACCAGGACGGTGCCGCCGGCCGCGGGGAAGGCGTCGTACCAGTCCCCGCCGACCCGGGTCTGGCGCAGCGCCGGCACGTAACGCACCGCGGACTCCAGGGAGGGGACCACCGGAGGCGGGCCGAGCAGGTGCCGTTGCAGGGTCTCCCCGAGCTCCAGCGACGCCCGCGCCGCGGCCGCCTCGGCGCTCACCCGGGCGAGCTCGGACTCACGGTGCACGCGCAGGGTGCAGGCGCCGACGGCCACCGCGCCCGCGACGGCCACGACGACCAGCCGGACGACCTGGGCGGGCAGCGCCTCGTCGGTGTACTGCCGGTCGTAGACGCCCAGCAGCGCCGCGGTCAGCAGCGCCGCGGCGCCGTAGGCCGCGGTCGACCGCCGTCCGGTCAGGGTGGCCGCCACCAGGGGAGAGGCGGCGACCAGGCCCAGGAGGACCTGGTTCCTGCCCAGGGCGAGGTCGAGCACGGCCGGGCCGAGCAGGAACACCAGGGGCAGCCCGTGTGCCCGGACGCGTCCGCCCACTGCGCCCCCTCGTCCCGCGGGCTCCCGGCAGCCGCGCCCGGGCGCCCAACGTAGACGAGTGCTGGCGCACACCGGACCGCTGCCCGTCACCGGACGTCGGCGGGCGCGTCGCCGGCGAGGGCCGGCGACGCGCCCGGGGGGTCAGGCCTCCACGATCGCCGCGACCGGGCCGCCGCCGGAGGGGCCCTGGTGCACCGCGGCCACCGACACGAACACCGCGGGGTCGCCGGTGACCGCCGCGGTCACGCCGCCGACGGTGGCCTTGATCTGTCGGTGCCAGTGCACGTCGGAGTCGTCGAGCATCGCGTTGCGCCGGTCGCGGACCATGCCGCTCGGGTCCGCCTCGCACTTGAGGAACACGTTGACCAGCCGGCCGCCGAGGTCGGTGTGGTGCGGCCGCTCGGGCAGCTCCAGCCCGGCCGAGCGGATGGCCTCCCAGATGCCGTCCTGGTCGAGCGCGTCCTCCATGACCGAGTGGCCGATCCGGTAGCGACCGCCGTGCCCGCGGGCGTTGCCGACGACGACGATCTGCGCCCGGTCGAGCTCGACACCCGACGAGCAGGAGGCCACCGAGGAGAACAGCGACAGGTCGTGCATGACGTCCTCGTCGCGCGGCATCCCGATCTCGCGGAGGGCGACGGCGATGCCCAGCGCCGTCGTGGCGTTGGACAGGTCCATCGACTCGTGGGTGTGCTCGGTCCACACCGACTCCCCGCGGCTCTTCGCGTCGCGGATCGTGTCGATGGTCAGCAGCGGGGTCTTGGTCTGCACGTAGTGGACGTCGGCGGGGTCGTCGATCCCGGCCGCGGCCATGGCCTTCCGCACCCCCTCGGCGACCTTCTCGATCATCGCGACCCGGCCGATGTCCTCGGGCAGGATCTGCTCGCTCATCGCGTAGCCCACGGTCAGCCGCGGCTCGTCGGTCTTCTCGACGGCGTCCTCGGGCAGCGTGGCGAAGACGGTCGCGTGCGGGCTGATGACGCCGTCGGTGCCGCCGGACCACACGATCGGGATCTGCGCGACCTCCTCCTTGCTGCGCGTCCCCTTCTCCAGCAGCACCTCACGGAACGCCCGGTCGGCGATGATCCGGGTGTAGTCGTTGACGCCGCCGTTGCCCTCGGTCTTGCCGATGACCGCGACGACCCGGTCGGCCTCCATGACGCCGTCGTCGATGAGCTTCGCCAGCTCGCTGGCGTCGCTGACGTTGTGCAGCGGGACCTTGCGGACCTCGATCGGTGCGGGCACGTCTTCCTCTTCTCTCACACGTGGCCCTGCTGCAGGGGCCCGCCGCGAGCCTGCGAGCGGTGGGGGGCAGCAGGGTCCTCCTGCAACACGGTGCCGACGGCGTCGCCGGTGACGGCGCCGGCGATGTTCTCCAGCGAGGTGATGACGGCGCGCTCGCCGCCTCCCTCGACGAAACGCAGCGCGGCCTCGACCTTCGGGCCCATGCTGCCGCGGCCGAACTCCCCGGCCGCGGCGTGCCCGCGGAGCTCGGCGGGGGTGACCCGGCCCAGCGGCGACGGCGACCCGGTCCCGAAGCCCAGCACGACGTTGGGGACGTCGGTGGCGACGACGAGGGTGTCGGCCGCGAGCTCACGGGCCAGCAGCGCGGCCGTGAGGTCCTTGTCGATGACCGCCTCGACGCCGCGCATCGGCTGGCCCGCGACCACCGGCACCCCGCCGCCACCGGCGCAGACGACGACGAACCCGGCGGCGACCAGCGCGGCGATGGCCGGGGCGTCGACCACCGACCGGGGCTCGGGCGAGGCGACCACGCGCCGCCACCCGCGCGGGCCGCGGTCCTCCCACAGCTGGCCGAGCGCGACGAAGCGGGCGGCCTCCTCGGCGGGGAGGTGGCGGCCGACCGGCTTGGACGGCGTGGCGAAGTTCGGGTCGTCGGCGTCGACGAGCGTGCGGGTGACCAGGGCGGCCGTGCGGCGGTCCAGCCCGCGGGCGGCCAGCGCGGCGTCGAGCTCGTCGGCGAGGGTGAAGCCGACGGTCGCCTGGGTCTGGGCGACACACCAGTCGAGCGGGACCGGCGGGACGACGCCCGCCGCCATCTCGTTCTTGACCAGCAGGTTGCCCACCTGCGGGCCGTTGCCGTGGGTGAGGACCACCTCGACGCCGGCCGCGACGACCTCGGCGATCGCGTCCGCGGCGACGGCGAGGGCGGCTCGCTGGGCGGCGGCCGTGGCCGCGCCGTCGGGTCCGGTCATCGCGTTGCCGCCCAGGGCGATCACGGCGCGGCGGGTGGTCACCCCGGCGACCCTAGCGGCGTCTCTCTTAGCGGTGAAGTACCTGACCGGGAGGACTTCCCGACCGGCCGCCCTCCGCCGGGTGCATCATCCGGGCGGGCACGGGGGCCGCCCGGAGGGAGACGGCGATGCGGGTCCACTTCGGCTTCGACACCCGGGCCACCCCCGTCCAGGTCCGTGAGGCGTTCACCGACGTCGGTGACCGCCGCCTCGAGGTGTGGTCGAAGACCCTGGACCCGGCGAAGTACGAGGTCCGCGAGAAGGGGGAGGGCTGGGCCGTCGTCCGCGAGGGCAGCGCGGGCGTCCCGTTCTGGGTGCTGCTGCGCTACGAGTGGCCGGACCCGGACCGCGTCACGTGGACCCTGCTGGACAGCGACCACTGCGACCGCGGCACCGGCGACGTCCGGATCACCCCGCGGGACGGCGGCGGCAGCCACGTCGACGTCGTCATGCACCACTCCGGCGGCCGGGGTCTGCGCGGCCGTGCCGTGCTGCTGGCCCAGCGCCTGATCGCCCCGTCCGGCCTGCGGCGCACGTGGCGCGACGCCCTCGACCGGGTGGCCGGCTGAGCGACGTCAGCGGCGCCAGAAGTCGAAGCGGTCGCGGCCCGGCCGGAACCCGGCCGCCTCGACGACGTCGACGGCGAGGTCGAAGCGCTGCCCGACCGCGCCGGGCTGGTGGGCGTCGCTGCCGAAGCTCACCGCCTCGCCGCCCTCCTCCCGGAACCAGCGCACCTGGTCGGCCGAGGCCAGCGGGCTGCTGGTGTTGACCTCCAGCGCCCGACCGGTGCCGGCGAGGGCGCGGAACACCGCCCGGTACTCCTCCTCGTAGTCCTTCTCCACGTAGCGGTGGGAGCCGCCGGGCCAGTACCGCCGGGGGAAGTCGACGTGGGCGAGCACCTGGAAGACGTCGCTGCTCTCCACCATGTCGACGACCTCGGCGAGGTAGCGGCGCATCGTGCCGTCGGCGTCCTGGTAGAGCAGCTGGCCGACGCCGTAGAGCCGGTCGCCGTCGTGGAGGGAGTGCAGCGAGCCGAGGACCCGGTCCACCGGCGCGCCGTCGAGGTGCGCGGCCACGCTCGACTCGAACAGGTGCGGCTCGCCGGCCTCGACGCCCGACCAGATGCGCAGCTCGGGGAACCGCTCGCGCACCTCGGTGAGCTCGGCCCAGTAGCCCTCGCTGTCGATCGGCTGGTGCCGCGAGGCGTGCCGGTCGACCAGGCCCAGCGTGGTGGCCCGGTCGTCGGGACCCCACACGGTGAAGTCGAGGTGCTCGGTGAAGGCGATCGCCGGCAGGCCCTGGGCGATGGCCTGCTCGCAGGCGCGGGCCATGGTCACCGAGCTCGGGGTGTCCCACGACCACCCGGTGTGCACGTGGTTGTCCGGTGGTCGCATCATCCCCATCCTGCCCGCCGTCCCCAGGTCCCGCACGGACGGGCCCGCTGTCGGGGGACGCACCTACTGTCGGGACCCATGAGCACCGCCGCGCCTGCCTCCGACCTCGCCACCGAGGCCCTCGGGGTCCTCCGCGAGCTGACCGGCCGGCCCGACGCGGTCTTCCGCGAGGGGCAGGACGCCGCCGTCGCCGCGCTGGTCGAGCGGTCCGAGCGGGCGCTGGTGGTGCAGCGCACCGGCTGGGGCAAGTCGGCGGTCTACTTCGTCTCCACGGCACTGCTGCGGCGCCGCGGCGCCGGCCCCACCCTGCTGGTCAGCCCGCTGCTCGCGCTGATGCGCGACCAGGTGGCCGCCGCGGCCCGTGCCGGCATCCGCGCCGTCGAGATCTCCAGCGCCAACGCCACCGAGTGGGACGACGTCGCGGCGGCCCTGGCCGCCGACGACGTCGACGTCCTGCTCGTCTCCCCGGAGCGGCTGACCAACCCGCGGTTCCGCGAGGAGCAGCTGCCCGGCCTGGTCGCGCGCTGCGGCCTGCTCGTGGTCGACGAGGCGCACTGCGTCTCCGACTGGGGCCACGACTTCCGCCCCGACTACCGCCGCATCCGCGACCTGCTGGGCACCCTCCCGGCCGGCACGCCGGTGCTGGCGACGACGGCGACGGCGAACGAGCGCGTGGTGGCCGACGTCGCCGAGCAGTTGGGCGCCGGCGGGGTCGGCGTGAGCACGGTCCGCGGCCCGCTGGCCCGCGACTCGCTGCGCCTGGGCGTGCTGCGGCTGCCCACCGACCGCGCCCGGCTGGCCTGGCTTGCCGCGCACCTGGGCGACCTGCCGGGCAGCGGCATCGTCTACACCCTCACCGTCGCCGCCGCCGAGGAGACGGCGTCGCTGCTGCGCGACGCCGGGCACGACGTCCGGGCCTACACCGGCCGCCTCGACGACGCCGACCGCAAGGAGGCCGAGGAGGCGCTGCGGGAGAACCGGGTCAAGGCGCTGGTGGCCACCTCGGCGCTGGGCATGGGCTTCGACAAGCCCGACCTCGGCTTCGTCGTCCACCTCGGCGCGCCGTCGTCGCCGGTCAGCTACTACCAGCAGGTGGGCCGCGCCGGCCGCGCCGTCGACTCCGCCGACGTCCTGCTGCTGCCCGGCCCCGAGGACCTCGCCATCTGGCAGTGGTTCGCCACCTCGTCGATGCCGCGCGAGGACCACGCCGCCGCCGTCCTCTCCGCGATGGCCGACGGCAAGGCGTGGTCGGTGGCCCGGCTGGAGACGGTGGCCGACGTCCGCCGCTCCCGGCTCGAGCTGCTGCTCAAGGTGCTCGCCGTCGACGGCGCGGTGGAGCGGGTGCAGGGCGGCTGGCGGTCCACCGGGCGGCCGTGGGTCTACGACGCCGACCGCTACGCCCGCGTCGCCCGCACCCGCGAGGCCGAGCAGCGGGCGATGATCGCCTACGCGAAGCCGGTCGACGAGGCGCGGTGCCGGATGGCCTTCCTCCAGGAGGCGCTCGACGACCCGACCGCCGCGCCGTGCGGCCGGTGCGACGTCTGCGCCGGCGCCTGGTACCCCACCGACGTCCCCGAGGGTGCGGCCGAGGCGGCGTCGGCCGCGCTCGACCGCCCGGGCGTCGAGCTCGCCCCGCGCGCCCAGTGGCCCACCGGCGCCGACCGGCTCGGCGTGACGGTCAAGGGGAAGATCGCCGCGGGCGAGCTCCTCGACCCGGGCCGGGCCGTCGCCCGTCTCACCGACCTCGGCTGGGGTCAGCGGCTGCGCACCCTGCTCGGGGACGACGGCGTCGGTGGCACGGTGACCCTCGACGTGGAGGCGCCCGGCCTCGAGGAGGACCCCGACGCCGCCTTCGACGTGCCGGTGCAGCGCTCGGTCACCGACGTCCCGCCGGACGACGACCTGCTGCGCGCCTGCGCCCGGGTGCTCGGCGCGTGGGACTGGGCCGAGCGGCCCGCCGCCGTGGTCGCCGTCCCCTCCCGCCGCCGGCCGCGGCTGGTGACCGGCGTTGCCCAGGGCCTGGCGCGGCTGGGCCGGCTGCCCTACCTGGGGGAGCTGTCGCTGGCGCACGGCGGCCCCACCGGAGGGCCGGGCGGGAACAGCGCCTTCCGGCTCGCCGGGGTGTGGCAGCGCGTCGTCGTCGGCCCGGAGCTCCGGGCCCGCCTCGACGAGCTCGGCCCCGTGCCGGTGCTGCTGGTCGACGACCTCGCCGACTCGCGCTGGACGATGACCGTGGCCGGCCGCGAGCTGCGGCTGGCCGGCGCCTCCCGGGTGCTGCCGTTCGCCCTCGCGCTGACGGCCTGAGGGGTCGTACACACGTTCGATCGGGCGTAGTCTCCTGGCATGTCGCTCGCGCACCAGCCGTCGATGTTCGACGTCGCCGGGGAGGCGGCGCTCACCCCGCTGGCCGGCCGCGTCCGGCGCCAGGTGCTCAGCACCGGCGCCTGGGTCGACCACCTGCCGGGCTGGGTGACGGGGTCCGACGAGGTCCTCGAGGTCCTGCTCGGCGACATCGGCTGGCGAGCCGACCGGCGGCAGATGTACGACCGCGAGGTCGCCGTCCCGCGGCTGCTGCGCTGGTACGGACGCGACGAGGTCCTGCCGCACGCGCTGCTCACCGATGCCCGCACCGCCCTCGACGCGCACTACGCGGCCGAGCTCGGCGAGCCCTTCGTCACTTCCGGCATGTGCCTGTACCGGGACGGCCGGGACAGCGTGGCCTGGCACGGCGACCGCCTGGGGCGTAGCCGCACGCAGGACACGCTCGTGGCGATCGTCTCCTTCGGCTCCCCACGACCGCTGCTGCTCCGCCCGGTCGGTGGCGGCGAGACCCTCCGCTTCCCGCTCGGTCACGGCGACCTCGTCGTGATGGGCGGCTCCTGCCAGCGCACGTGGGAGCACTGCATCCCGAAGACCACCCGGCCCGTCGGGCCGCGGGTCAGCGTCCAGTTCCGCCCGGCCGGCGTCGCCTGACCCGGTGGGAATGCGCTGGACCCACCCGCCGTTGCACCCCACGTCCGCGACGGCTCATCGGGCACCGGAGTGGACGTGGGAATGGTCCGGCCGCGGAGGCCGTTGCACCCCACGTCCGACGCCGGACCCACGGGCCCGACACGGACAGGGGGACCCCCGTGCACGACCCCTCCGAGGGCGTGTATGGTTCTCCCTGCACCACGCGAGAACGGACCGGGCCGCCAGCCTGGTCAACCGCCGGAAAGGCCCCCGAGGCCCGACTGCTGCGGAGCGGGTGTACAGTGAGGACACCGCCTCGAACGAAGGCCGAAAAGGCCGGAGTACGAACGCGTCCGTTCCTTGAGAACTCAACAGCGTGCCGAAAGTCAGTGCCAAGTAACACATCCCCGTGGCCTGGTCGGTTGTCCGGTCGGGTCGTGGGTTCCTTTGGTTGATGACATCGAGATCTGTCAGGT
>NZ_JBJGYX010000052.1:0-36593 GCF_054050195.1 Geodermatophilus sp. SYSU D00710 | reverse complement strand
TTAGCGTGGAGCACGAGGACCTCCGGTGTCGTGGCAGTGGTCGCCTTCAGCAGCTCCACTCCACGCCCGGAGGTCCTCCCTCACAAGATCCGTCAATCAGATCCCGTGATCGCACGCCCCCGACCAATGTCTCCGGTCAGTACAGCTAGACGCCGGAGGGGACCAGCAGGTCGACGACGAGCGGCAGGTGGTCCGACGCCCCCGCGCCGTCGAGCACCCGCGCCCCCTTCACGGCGATGCCCCGGGTCACCCACACCTGGTCGATGCGCGTGTGCGGCGACCGCGCCGGGTGGGTCAGGCCCTCGTCGCGCTGCCAGAACCGCCAGCGGGCCTGGTCGTCGCGATCGGCGGCGAGCTCCCAGGCGTCGGAGAGGTCCTCGCGCAGGGCCGCCAGCTCCGGGGCGTCGGGTGCGGCGTTGAGGTCGCCGACGACGACGCCGGTGGCCATCGGCTCGGTGTGCAGCGCGCGCAGCACCGCGACCTGCTCGGCGCGCTCGGCCGCCGACCGGGTGGTCAGGTGGGTGGTGGTCACCCACAGCGCGCCGCCGTCGAGCTCGACGAGCGTGCGCAGCGCGCTGCGCGGCTCCCCGGTGCCGGGCAGCGGGTGGACGTCGCTGACCAGGATCGGGAGCCGCGACAGCAGCGCGTTGCCGTACTGACGGCGGTCGTCGTCGCCGGGCCGCGGCTCGTCGATGGCCGGGCCCCAGGCCAGCTGCATGTCCAGCGCGCGCGAGAGCAGCAGCGCCTGGTCGACGTCCTCGCTGCGCTTGCCGAAGTGCCGGTCGACCTCCTGCAGGCAGATGACGTCGGCGTCGGCCGCGGCGAGCACCTTGGCCAGCCGGGGCAGGTCGTGGCGGCGGTCCTCGCCGACACCGTGGTGGGTGTTGAAGGTGACCAGGCGGACGGGGATCGGGGGCTGGTCGGGGCCGGGTGCCGGCTTCGTGCCGTGCTCCTGCTCGTGGGGATCGGTCACGCCGTCAGCCTGTCACCCCCTGCGCCCCCACCGCCGCCGGGACGGGGTCGGCCAGCGGCAGGTCGAGCACCTGCTGCAGGCACTCCTCGCCGTTCTCGCGGTGGTCGCTCACGTGCAGGACGAAGCGCGCCGAGCGGCCGTCGAGCACGAGCTCGCCGACCTGGTTGCCGAAGAACGGCCCGGCGGCCTTGGCCCACTCCACGGACGGCGGGCGCACCCGCGCGGCGCGGGCCAGCGCCTGCGTGAACCGCCGCGCCCACCGGCTCCAGCCGATGCGGAAGCCCACCCGGATGGGGTGCGGCGCCTGGTTGTGCAGCGGGGAGACGGTGAGCTGGTGCACCCGGCCGGTCAGGCCGCCGGGCTCGACCACCTCGGCGGCGTAGGCGTGGTGGACGTCGCCGGAGAGCACCACCGCGGTCGCCGGCGCCCGGCCGTGCTCGCCGCGGGCCACCGCCAGCAGCGCGGCGGCCAGTCGGTCGAAGCTGTGCCCGAACGCCGCCCAGTGCTCCAGGTCGGCGGCCTGCCGCGCCGCCTCGGCGGCCCGCCCGACCAGCCGGCCCTCGTGGCGCACCGCCAGCGCCTCGTCGACGCGTTCGATCGAGTCGATGGCGTGGGGGAGCAGCCAGGGCAGCGACGTGCCCACCAGCAGGTGTGAGACACCGTCCCGCACCGCCTGCCGCATCTGGTCCTCGATCCAGGCGAACTCCTCGTCGTCGACCATCCGGCGGGCCTGCTCGTCGAGCACCCGGCCGGCCCGGCTGTCGACCACGAGCAGCCGGGCGTCGCCCCACTGCCGGGCGTAGCTCCAGCGCACCGTCCGCGGGTCGCGGTCGGCGGCGAGGGCCATCTCGCGCAGCAGCGGCCCGGCGTCGGCGTCCTCGGGCAGCGCGCGCACCGCCTGCCAGGTCGCGTTCTCCGCCAGCTCGGCGGGGGAGAGGTTGCCCAGGTGCTGGTAGACCCAGTAGGTGGCCAGCCCGCCGGCGATCCGCTCGTCCCACCAGCCGGTGGCGGTGACCCGGCGTCGCCAGGCCGCCGAGGTGTTCCAGTCGTCGATCATCTCGTGGTCGTCGAACACCATCGACGACGGGATGGTCGACAGCAGCCAGCGCACCTGCGGGTCGGTCCAGGACTCCGCGTAGAGCCGGGTGTACTCCTCCAGGTCGCGGGTCTGGGCGTCCGCGGGCACCGCCTCGCCGCGGCGCACCCGCAGCCACGATCGGGTCGCCGGGGTGAGCTCGTCGGCGTAGACCTGGTCGCCCAGCAGCACCAGCGCGTCGGGCCACTGGTCCTCGGGCAGCCGGGCGACCCGCTGCGCGTAGGCGTCCAGGGCGTCGGGCGGGATGCCCTCGGCGACGTCGACGGTGCTGGGTGCGGCGTACCGGCAGGAGCCGAACGCCAGCCGGAAGGGACCGGGCCGGCCGGGGGTGCGGATGCGGCTGGGCGGGAACGGCGAGCTCGACTCCGGCCACACCCGGACGCCGTCGGTGCCGTCGGTGGAGAGCCGCACCTCGTAGGGCGTGGTGCTGCCGGGCTCGAGGCCCTCGACGACGACCAGCGCGTACCAGTGGCCGCCGACGCGGAAGGTCCGCGCGGTCCGGCCGAGGACGTCGACGGTGCAGGCGCGGTCGGTCTCCACCCACACCGTGGCCGACACCGGGTCGACGTGCCGCAGCAGGGGTCCGAGCAGCAGGGCGGGGGTGTCCCGGTCGGGTGGCGGCATGGGCTCAGCGTGGCCCACGGTCCCGGGTTCCGCCCAGACCCGGCTGCGCGGCGGCTGGGAGACTGACCGGCATGGAGTTCGTGCTGATCGCGATCGCGATCGTCCTCGTGGCCCTGGTCGCCGGGGTGAGCCTGCTGGTCGGCCGCGGCCGGCGCACCACCCGGCTCGACGACGACGCCGTCGCCGGCACGACGCTCACCCGCCCGCGCCCGCCCAGCACTCCTCCCGCCCCGCCGGAGGACCGGCCGGCCGGCGCGACAGCCTCCGGTCAGGGCCTGGCACCGGCCGAGCCCGATGCGGTGACCCCCGAGGCGCCGCCGCCGGTCGACCTGCCCCCGGCCGTCGCCGAGCCGGACGTCGTCTTCGAGACGCCGCCGCCGTCGGCCGGCCGGCTGGTGCGGCTGCGCTCGCGGCTGGCGAGGTCGCAGTCCTCCCTGGGCCGCGGCCTGCTCACCGTGCTCGCCCGCGAGCGGCTCACCGAGGACGACTGGGAGGAGGTCGAGGAGACCCTGCTGGCCGCCGACGTCGGCGTCGCGGCCACCCAGCAGATCGTCGACCGGCTGCGCACCCAGTCGATGGTGCTCGCCACCGCGTCGCCCGCCGACCTGCGCGCGCTGCTGGTCCGCGAGCTGACCGCCGTGCTCGGGCCCGACCTGGACCGCCGGCTGGGCACCGACCGGCGCGAGGGACGGCCCGGCGTCGTCCTGGTCGTCGGGGTCAACGGCGCCGGCAAGACGACGACGGTCGGCAAGATCGCCCGCGTGCTCGTCGGCGACGGCCGCAGCGTCGTGCTCGGGGCCGCCGACACCTTCCGCGCCGCGGCCGCCGACCAGCTCGAGACCTGGGGCGAGCGGGTCGGCGTGCTCACCGTCCGCGGCCGCGAGGGCGCCGACCCGGCGTCGGTGGCGTTCGAGGCGGTGCGCACCGGCGTCGAGGCCGAGGTCGACACGGTCGTCGTCGACACCGCCGGCCGGCTGCACACCAAGTCCGGCCTCATGGACGAGCTCGGCAAGATCAAGCGGGTCGTGGAGAAGCAGAGTCCGGTCACCGAGGTGCTGCTGGTGCTCGACGCCACCACCGGCCAGAACGGCATCGTGCAGGCGCGGGTGTTCACCTCCGCCGTCGACGTCACCGGCGTGGTGCTCACCAAGCTCGACGGCACCGCCAAGGGCGGCATCGTCGTCTCGGTGCAGCGCGAGCTGGGCATCCCGGTGAAGCTGATCGGGCTGGGGGAGGGCGCCGACGACCTCGCGCCGTTCGAGCCCGAGGCGTTCGCCGAGGGCCTGGTCGGCGCAGCCGACTGAACCCGGTGGACGGCGACGGGGTCCGCGACGGGTTGCTCGGCACCTGGGACCGGATCGCCGGCCCGGGCGCCGGGACGGCCGAGAACGCCGGGAGCCTGGGGCTCGGGCTGGCCGGTGCCGTGCTGGCGCCGGTCCTGACGCGGCGGCGCACCCGCCCGCCGGCCGGGCCCGCGGTGCTCGGCCTGCTCGCCCTCGACCTGTGGGGCGGTGCCTGGTGCAACAACACGCCCGCGGCGGCGCGCTGGTACCACCGCCCGGGCCAGGGGGCGCGGCAGCACATCGCGTTCGCGGCGGGACACCTGCACCCCGCCGTGCTGGCGTGGCTGGACGCGGGTCCGGGCACGGGCCGGTCCCGGCTGCGGTGGGCCGCCGCGCTGTACGGCTACCTGCTCGCGGCCACCGCGCTGCTCACCGCCACCGGCGACCGCCGCACCCGCCGCGCGCTCGGGCTGGCCACCACCGCCGGCGGGGTGCTGCTCGACCGTGCGCTGGGTCCCTCGGCCGCCGCGCCGTGGTTCGGGCCGGTGTTCTACGCCAAGCTCCTCGCCGGCCACGCCGCGGGCGCCGCGCTGCTACCGCGCGATCCCCTCGCGCCGACGGTCCCGGCCGGTCAGGGCACGGTGCGCGGGTCGAACCCGTAGGGCAGCTCCAGCCGGTGGGCGGCCAGCAGGTCGGTGTCGGCGAGCACCTCGCGGGTCGGTCCGTCGGCGACCACCACGCCGCCGTCGAGCACCACCGAGCGCGGGCACAGCTGCAGCGCGTAGGGCAGGTCGTGGGTGACCATCAGCATCGTCACCGGCAGGCTCGTGAGGACCTCGGCGAGCTCCCGGCGGCCGGCCGGGTCGAGGTTGGACGACGGCTCGTCGAGCACCAGCACCTCCGGGTGCATCGACAGCACCGTGGCCACCGCGACCCGGCGGCGCTGGCCGAACGACAGGTGGTGCGGCGGGCGGTCGGCCACCCCGGCCATGCCCACCTGGTCCAGCGCCGCGGCGACCCGGGCGGCCACCTCCGGCTCGGGCAGGCCCAGGTTGCGCGGGCCGAACGCGACGTCCTCGCCGACGGTGGGCATGAACAGCTGGTCGTCGGGGTCCTGGAAGACGACGCCGACCCGCCGCCGGACCTCCCGCAGGCTGCGCCGCTCCACCGGCAGTCCCGCGACGCTGACCCGGCCCCGGCCTCCGCCGAGGATGCCGTTGAGGTGCAGCACGAGCGTCGTCTTGCCGGCGCCGTTGGGGCCCAGCAGCGCCACCCGCTCGCCGCGGTCGACGCGCAGGTCGACGCCGAACAGCGCCTGGTGCCCGTCGGGGTAGGCGAAGGCCAGGTCCTCCACCAGGAGCGAGGGCTGCGGGCCGGTCACGCCCCGAGCATCCCCGTCGCCAGCACGGCCCCGGCGGACAGGGGCAGCGCCAGCCCGGTCAGCCACACCCGCGCGGGCACGGCGACCGCGGGCCCGGCGGGCAGCCGGCCGTCCCCGCCGCGCGCCAGCATCGCCAGGTGGACCCGCTCGCCGCGCTCGTAGGAGCGGACGAACAGCGCACCCGCGGTGCCGGCGACGACCCGCAGCGCACCCGGCCCCCGGCCGCGGAAGCCCCGGGACTCGCGGGCCACCCGCATGCGCCGCAGCTCGCCGGCCACGACGTCGGCGTAGCGGACCATGAACGACAGGATCTGAACCAGCACCGCCGGCAGCCGCAGCCGCTGCAGGCCGCGCACCAGGTCCTGCGGGGGAGTGGTGGCGGCGAGCACGGTGGCGGCGAGCACCGACAGCGTCGCCTTGGCCAGCAGCCCGCCGGCGGCGACCAGGCCGCTCTCCGACAGCGACAGGCCGAGCACCTCCACCCGCGGGCCGCGGGCCACCAGCGGCAGCAGCAGCGCGAAGACCACGAAGGGCACCTCGACGGCCAGCCCGCGGGCCAGCCGGGCGGCGGGCACGCGCGCCAGCGCCGCCGCGGCGAGCACCAGGACGGCGTACCCGGCGTAGACCGGGGCCCAGGCCGGCCGCACCGGGGTGGCGACGACGACCAGCGCGAAGCCCAGCACCGCGACCAGCGAGACGTGCGCCGGCAGCCGGTGGACGACGGTGTCGCGCGCGACGTGGGCCGCGCCCAGCGGGCCGCCGTGCCCGGGACCCACGGGTCAGTCCCGGGTGACGGAGCGGCCGCGCCGGCGCAGCAGCAGCGCGAGGCCGCCGGCGAGCGCCAGGGTGACCGCGACGCCGATGACGCCGGCCAGCCCGCCCGAGACGCGGGCGTCGTCGACCCCGGCGACGCCGTAGTCGGCCAGTGGCGAGCCGGCGGCCGCGCTGTCGCGGGCGGTGTCGGCGAAGCCCGTCTCGCCGGCGGCCCACTCCAGGCCGTCGGGGGAGGCACTGGCGTAGGAGCTGAGGACCCCGGCGACGAGCAGCGTCAGCAGCAGGCCGGCGAGCCAGAACGCGCGGCGGCGGGTCACCGGAGGGCCTCCTCGGCGCGCAGGCCCGGACGGGTGGCGAGGTCGGCGGGCCGGCGCAGGTGCGCGGCGCCGTGCACGAGGTCGGGCCGCACCGACAGGACCGCGCCGAGCACCGCGACGGTGATCAGCGCCTCCCCGATGCCGATCAGCAGGTGGATCCCGCCCATCGCGGCCAGCACCAGGCCGAGGGAGACGTCGGCGACCCCGCCCGCGGCGAACAGCGCGACGAACGCCAGCGCCGCGGCCGGCACCGACAGGAAGGCGCCCGCGCCCGCGGCGGCGAGCAGGCCGGTCCGGGTGCGCGGCAGCAGCCGCAGGAGCAGGCGGAACACGCCGTAGCCGACGCCGACGGCCACGACCGCCAGCAGGGTCACGTTGGTGCCCAGCGCGGTCAGGCCGCCGTCGGCGAACAGCAGCGCCTGGACGAGCAGCACGACGGTCATGCAGAGCACCGCCGTCCACGGGCCGACCAGCACCGCGGTCAGCGCGGCGCCGACCAGGTGGCCGCTGGTGCCCGCGCCGACCGGGAAGTTGACCATCTGGACGGCGAAGACGAAGGCCGCCGTCAGCCCGGCGAGGGGAGCGGTGCGCTCGTCGAGCTCGCGACGGGCGCCGCGCAGGGCGACGGCGACCGCGCCGACGGCGACGGCCCCGGTGGCCAGTGACGTGGGCGCGTCGAGGTACCCGTCGGGGACGTGCACGCGGACCTCCCGGGACCGGCTGGGCGCGGGGCGGCCGGACGCCGTCCCCCGGGCACCTTATTGCAACCGAGTTGCACCTGCACCCGTCTCGCACGGGACCGGTGCGGGCGGACCGGGGCGGGCCGCAACACGGCGGACACACGGGGGCGGACACGCGGCGCGGAGTTCACCGTCCGGAAACGGCCGGACGACGGCTCCGGAAACACCGGCCCGGCACGGTGGTCGCCGCACCCCCCGGGCTCTCCAGCGCGCTCCGGGTCCGTCCTGTGGCCTGCCCCGTCGCACGGCCACACCACACGTCAGGAGGTTGCCGTGGACACCGGCGACACCGCCTGGGTCCTGGTCAGCGCCGCACTGGTGCTGTTCATGACCCCCGGTCTGGCGCTCTTCTACGGCGGCATGGTCCGTGCGAAGAGCGTCCTGAACATGATGATGATGAGTTTCGGGGCACTCGCGCTGATCAGCGTGCTGTGGGTGCTCTACGGCTACTCGATCGCCTTCGGCGACGACGTGGGCGGCGGCCTGCTCGGTGACCCGACCGAGTTCTTCGGCCTGTCCTCGCTGATCGGAACCGCGGGCCTGGAGGGCGCCTTCGCCCCGGACAACCTCGTCTTCACCATCCCCTCGCTGGCGTTCGTCGCCTTCCAGGGCGTCTTCGCGATCCTCACCGTGGCGCTGATCTCGGGCGCCATCGCCGACCGCGCCCGCTTCGGCCCGTGGATGGTCTTCGCCGGCATCTGGGCGACGCTGGTCTACTTCCCGGTCGCGCACTGGGTCTTCGCCTTCGACGGCGCCGAGTCCGAGACCGGCGGCTGGATCGCCAACGACCTGCTGGCCATCGACTTCGCCGGCGGGACCGCGGTGCACATCAACGCCGGTGCCGCCGGGCTGGCGCTGGCGCTGGTGCTGGGCCGGCGCCGCGGCTTCGGCCGGGACCCGATGCGGCCGCACAACCTGCCGCTGGTGATGATCGGCGCGGGCATCCTGTGGTTCGGCTGGATCGGCTTCAACTCCGGCTCGGCCCTGGCCGCCAACGGCCAGGCGGCCGAGGTGTTCGTGACCACGCTCGCGGCCACCGGTGCGGCCACCCTCGGCTGGCTGCTCACCGAGAAGCTGCGCGACGGGCACGCCACCTCGCTGGGCGCGGCCTCCGGCGTCGTCGCCGGCCTGGTGGCCATCACCCCGGCCTGCTCGTCGGTGACGCCGCTGGGCGCGATCGCCATCGGCCTGGTCGCCGGCGTCGTCTGCGCCCTCGCCGTGGGCCTCAAGTACCGGCTGGGGTACGACGACTCGCTCGACGTCGTCGGTGTCCACCTCGTCGGCGGCCTGTGGGGCACCCTGGCGGTGGGCCTGTTCGCCTCCGGCGCCACCACCGCTGGCGTCGACGGGCTGTTCTACGGCGGCGGGGTCGACCAGCTGTGGCGGCAGGCGCTGGGTGCGCTCGCGGTCCTGGTCTACTCGTTCGTGCTGACGCTCGTCATCGGCACCGCCATCGCGAAGCTGATGCGCTTCCGCATCACCGAGGAGGACGAGGTCGCCGGCATCGACGGCGTCGTGCACGCGGAGACCGGGTACGACCTGGCCTCCCTGGGTGGCGGCGGTGGCGGCTCGGCTCTCGCGGCCGCCGGCCAGACCCGCGCCGAGGCGCGGGGTACCGACCTCACCGACAGGAGCCGGGTGTGAAGCTCGTCACCGCCATCATCAAGCCGTTCAAGCTCGACGACGTGAAGAACGCCCTCGAGCTGATCGGGATCACCGGCCTCACGGTCAGCGAGGTCCAGGGCTTCGGCCGCCAGCGAGGCCACACCGAGGTCTACCGCGGTGCGGAGTACCAGGTCGACTTCGTGCCCAAGGTGCGCATCGAGGTCGTCGTCGGCGAGATCGAGGCCGCCCGGGTGGTCGACGCCGTCGTCGAGTCGGCCTCCACCGGCCAGATCGGCGACGGGAAGGTGTGGGTCACCACGATCGACGAGATCGTGCGGGTCCGCACCGGCGAGCGCGGCGAGGACGCGCTCTAGGGGGACCCGGGTGAGCAGCGTCGGCCGGGGTGGCGGGAGGACCGCCGCCCCGGCCGACGCCGTCCCGGCCCCGAACCACCGACCGACAGGGGGGGACCGTGCCCGACCTCGGGTCGCTGCCCGAGCTGACCCGCGCGGAGCGGGTGCAGCAGCTCGACGCCTGGCTGGGCGGCCTGCTGACCGCCGCCGTCGCCGGGACCCCGCCGCCGCGGCGGCAGGGTCGCGGTACGGGTGGGCGGGCAGAGACACCGCCGCGCACCGGCACCGACGGCGTCGCGCTGGTGGCCGTGGGCAGCCTGGGCCGGCGGGAGCCCCCGCCGCACGGCGACCTCGACCTGGTGCTGGTGCACGACGGCCGCCCCGAGGTGGCCGCCCTCGCCGACGCCGTCTGGTACCCGATCTGGGACGCGGGCGTCCGGCTGGACCACTCGGTGCGCTCGGTGCCCGAGGCGGTCGCGGTGGCCTCCACCGACGTCAAGGCCGGCCTCGGCCTGCTCGACGCCCGCCTGGTCGCCGGGGACGCCGGCCTCGCCGCCGCGCTGCGCACCGCGACGCTGGCCAGCTGGCGGCAGTCGGCGTCCCGGCTGCTGCCACAGCTGCACGACCTGCGCCGCCAGCGGGCGCGGCAGGTCGGTGAGCTGGCGTTCCTGCTCGAGCCCGACCTCAAGGAGGCCTACGGCGGGCTGCGCGAGGGCCAGGTGCTGCGCGCGGTCGCCGCCGCGCAGCTGGGCGACGAGCCCGCCGCGGAGGTGGAGGCGGCCTACGCCCTGCTGCTCGACGTCCGCGACGAGCTGCGCCGCCGCACTGGCCGGCCCTCCGACGTGCTGGTCCGCCAGGAGCAGCGGCCGGTCGCCGCCGCGCTCGGCTTCGGGACCGACGGCGCCGCTGACGAGGACGTGCTGCTGCGCGAGGTCAGTCTCGCCGGGCGGCGGCTGGCCTTCGTCGCGGACGACACCTGGCGGCGGGTCGAGGCGGCCCTGGTCCGCCGGCCCCGTGGCCGCTACCGCCGGGTGCGCCGCGAACCGCTGGCCGAGGGGGTCGTGCGGCAGGGCGACGAGGTGGTGCTCGCCCGTGACGCCCGCCCGGCCACCGACCCGGGCCTGGCCCTGCGCGGGGCGGCCGCCGCCGCCCGGGCGGACCTGATGCTCTCGCCCTACACGCTCAAGGTGCTCGCCGTGCACTCCCCGCCGGTGCCCGAGCCGTGGCCCGCGGAGGTGCGCTGGTCGTTCCTGCGGCTGCTGGCCGCCGGCCGCCCGGCGGTCCCGGTCCTCGAGCAGCTCGACCAGGAGGGCCTGCTCGGCCGGTTCCTGCCGGAGTGGGAGCAGGTGCGGTCGCTGCCCCAGCGCCACCCCTGGCACCGGTTCACCGTCGACCGGCACCTGGTGGAGGCCGCGGCGGCCGCCGCCGAGCTCACCCACGACGTCGACCGGCCCGACCTGCTGCTGGTCGCCGCGCTGCTGCACGACATCGGGAAGGGCCGGCCCGGCGACCACAGCGTCGTGGGGGAGCCCGTCGCCCGCGGCATCGCCGCCCGCATGGGCTTCGCGCCGGCCGACGTCGCCGTCGTGGGCACGCTGGTCCGCCACCACCTGCTGCTGCCCGACACCGCCACCCGCCGCGACATCGACGACCCCGCGACGATCGAGCGGGTCGCGGCCACCATCGGCGCCGACCCGCAGGTCCTGCAGCTGCTGCACGCACTCGCGCAGGCCGACGGCGCGGCCACCAGCTCCTCGGCGTGGTCGCCGTGGAAGGCCCACCTGGTCGCCCACCTGGTCGCCCGCGTGCAGGCGCACCTGGGCGGGGCGCCGGTGGCCGATCCCGACCCCGTCCTGGCCCCGACCGAGCCCACGGTCACCGAGTCCGGCGGCGACGGCGCGGTGACCGTGGGCGTCGAGGACGTCGCCGACGGCCAGCAGGTGACCATCGGGGCGCCCGACGAGCAGGGCCTGTTCAGCCGGCTCGCCGGGGTGCTGGCGCTCAACCAGCTCGACGTCCGCGCCGCGAAGGTCGACGTCACCGACGGCCGGGCGACGGCGGTGTTCGCCGTCCGCCCCCGGTTCGGGCGCGCGCCGCAGCCGGCGATCCTGGCCGACGCCGTCCGGGCCGCCCTGGAGGGGACGCTGCCGCTGGCCGAGCGGCTCCGGCAGCGCGAGGCCGACTACCGGCAGGACGCCGCCCGGTCGGCGCCTCCGCGCATCTCCTGGCACGACGCGGAGGTCAGCGGCGAGGCGACCAGCATCGTGGAGGTCCGCGCGGGCGACCGGGCCGGCCTGCTCTACCGGCTCACCGCTGCGCTGGGGTCGGAGGGGCTCGACGTCACCTCCGCCCGCATCGAGACCCTCGGTGCCGACGCTGCCGACTACTTCTACGTGAGCAACCCCGACGGGGGGCCCCTCGACCCCGCCCGGCGGGTGCGGGTCGAGGCGGCGCTGGTCGCCGCGGCGCGGGGCGCGGTCCTCGACCCGGCGTACAGCGGGGGAGCGGACACGCCGCGCTGAGGTGCGCGGGACTGTCGGTGGCCCGTGCGACCGTCGGGCTCAGTCGCGGGACGGAACGGTCCCGCCACCGACGGCGAGGGGGAGTCGACGTGCACGACCAGCAGACCTGGCCCTGCTCCACCTGCGAGGAGGACACGGTGTTCGAGCAGCCGCCGTGCGCCGACGGGCACACCGACGAGGGCGGCGAGTGCCCCGAGTGGATCTGCACCGGGTGCGGTGCCGGGTTCCTCCTCGGCGCGCTCGAGCCGGTGCTCGAGGCGGCGGTCCGCCGCGCCGCGTGACGAACGGCCACCCTCCCCCCACGCCTCGCTCCGCTCGGCACGGGTCCCTGGAGGGTGGCCGTTCCAGCACCTCACCTGAGGGCGAGGGCGACCCGGCCGGCGTCGGCGAGGGCGCCGTCGGCCACGAACGCGATCCACCCGCCGCGCAGTAGCACCGTCTCGATCAGCTCGTCCACGACGTCGTCGACCACGTCGGGGTGCTCGACGTCGTCGGCGGGGACCAGGAAGTCGCCGTCCGCGCTGAGCCGGGCGGCGAGGGTGAAGCCCTCCTCCACCGCGAGCATCTCCGGCCGTTCCCGCCGGGCGGCCAGCCAGGCGGCGTCGATGCCCTCCACCACGGCCGAGCGGGACCGCCGCCGGTCCAGGTGCGCCAGCGCCTCGTCCTGCCGCGACAGCAGGTAACCGTCGAGCACCTCGCGCACGCGCGGCACGAGCACCGACAGGGGTGCGCGGGTGAGGTTGCCCGTCACCGTGCCCGCCAGCCGGCCGGTGTTGCGCGACAGCCGGCGGAACCGGCCGACCACCCGGTGCCCGCCCACCAGCACCAGCGGGGCGGGGTGCAGCCGCAGGAAGGTGCCCAGCGCCCGGTCGACGCGGCGCAGGAACGCGTCGCCGGCGTCGTCCTCGGCCCGCAGCGGGAACGGCGAGCGCCGCGGCGGGCGCAGCGTCCCCGCGCCGCCCTCGAGCAGTCGCGCGTCCTGCTCCGAGAGCAGCAGCACCACGTGCCGCGGGATCCGGTGCAGCGCCCGCACCAGGTCGCGGGTGGCGAAGGTGGGGTCGACCACCACCCGGTCGGGGACCGGCACCGGCAGGCGCACCACCTGGCGCAGCGCCCGGTTGACGTACAGCGCGATGCCCGCGCCGGTCGGCTCGGTGCGGGCGGCGGCGACGAGGTCCTCCAGCGCGGTGGTGAGCTCGGCGGGCGCGCCGTCGCGGGCCAGGCGGGCCCCGGCCTCGCCGGCCAGCCGCTGCAGCGTCCGCGCGTCGGCGTCGGTCATGCGGGGTGCAGGGGTGGTCGTCGCCAGCAGGGACACGCAGGGCTCGTCGCGCACCGACTGCAGCAGGACGACCTGCTCGGGGGAGGGGCCGGTGACCCGCCGGGGCACGGTGGCGGTCACGGGACCGGCCACCCGACCGGGACGGCGTCCAGCCGTCGGGCGAGGCGGGCGACGGCGCGGTCGAGGACGCGCTCCCGGCGCCGGCCGCGCAGGCCGCCCAGTCGGTGCACGGTGATCCGCGCGGGCAGGCCGGCCGCCGCGGCGCGCTGCGTGGTCAGCGCGACGAGGTCGGCCACCTCATGCTCGACCTCCTCGCCGAGCCGGGCGGCCACGGCGGCATCCAGCGCGACGGCGGTGCGGGGCAGCAGCAGCGCGGTGTGCACCTCCGCCCCGGTCTCCCTCGCGCGGGCGTGGGCCTCGTCGAGGACGGCGAGGGCGCCCTCCTGTCCGGTGAGGACGGCCAGCAGACGGGGTGGGTGTCCCTTGGCCGGGCGGCGGAGCGGCGCGGCTACCGGCGCCGGGGGGACGGGTGGGGCGAGAGCGGCCACGGGACCTCCTCCGGGGCGGCGAGGTCTCCCCCGGTCCCGGAGGACCGGCCGCGCCCGGGCCGGGGCCGGGACTGACGGGCGGCGGCTTCGCGGATGCGGTCGGGTACTCCCCTCGCACGAAACACGATACAGGAAATGGAGTTCTGTGACGAGGGTCGCGCCAGGCCGTGACGAGTACGGTGCTGCCCGTGGCCGGCTCCGCACCCGGGTGGACGTTCCTGTCGAACCACGGCCACGTCCTGGTCAGCCTGGCGGCCGATCCCGACGCCCGGGTCCGTGACGTCGCGGAGCGGGTCGGCATCACCGAGCGCGCGGTGCAGATGATCGTCGCCGACCTCGAGGAGGCCGGCCACGTCGTCCGGGAGCGCGTCGGGCGGCGCAACCGGTACACGGTGTCCACCGAGGGCCACTTCCGGCACCCCCTGGAGGCACACGTGCGCACCCGGGACTTCCTGGCGCTGGTGCTCGGTGGCGGGGCCGTCGGGGACTGACTCCACCCGGCGCTCCCTGTCGCCGGCCCGCTCGGCGCGTCGCGGTCGATACGCTGGGGACAGGAGGCGCGAGGACCCGGCCGGGTCCGTGCCGTGTCGCCGGTCGGTCTGACCGGCGGGCCCGCGCCCGCGACACCCGACGAGGACGTGCTGTGTTCGAGACCCTCTCCGACCGCCTCGACAAGGTCTTCACCGGCCTGCGGGGCAAGGGCCGGCTGACCGACGCCGACATCGACGCCACCGCGCGCGAGATCCGCATCGCGCTGCTCGAGGCCGACGTCGCGCTGCCGGTCGTGCGGGCGTTCATCGCCGCCATCAAGGAGCGGGCGCGCGGCGCCGCGGTCTCGCAGGCGCTCAACCCGGCCCAGCAGGTCATCAAGATCGTCAACGAGGAGCTCATCGAGATCCTCGGCGGCGAGACCCGCCGGCTGCGCCACGCCAAGCAGTCGCCGACGGTCATCATGCTCGCCGGTCTGCAGGGCTCGGGTAAGACCACCCTGGCCGGCAAGCTCGGCCGCTGGCTCAAGGGCCAGGGCCACGCGCCGCTGCTGGTCGCCGCCGACCTGCAGCGGCCGAACGCGGTCAACCAGCTCACGATCGTGGCGCAGCAGGCCGGCGTCGACGTCTACGCGCCCGAGCCCGGCAACGGCGTCGGCGACCCGATCCGGGTGGCCGCCGACTCGATCGACCACGCCCGCCGCACCCTGCACGACGTCGTCGTCGTCGACACCGCCGGCCGGCTGGGCATCGACGCCGAGCTGATGGCCCAGGCCGCCGGCATCCGCGACGCCGTGCAGCCCGACGAGACGCTGTTCGTCGTCGACGCGATGATCGGCCAGGACGCCGTCACCACCGCCGAGGCCTTCCGCGACGGCGTCGGCTTCTCCGGTGTCGTGCTCACCAAGCTCGACGGCGACGCCCGCGGTGGTGCCGCGCTCTCGGTCCGCTACGTGACCGGGCAGCCGATCATGTTCGCCTCCACCGGCGAGAAGCTCACCGACTTCGACGTCTTCCACCCCGAGCGGATGGCCTCGCGCATCCTCGGGATGGGCGACGTGCTCACCCTCATCGAGCAGGCCGAGCAGGCCTTCGACGCCGACCAGGCCGAGAAGATGGCCGGCAAGCTGGTCAGCCGCGAGGGCTTCACCCTCGAGGACTTCCTCGAGCAGATGACGGCCATCCGCAAGATGGGCCCGATCGCCAACCTGCTCGGCATGCTGCCCGGTGCCGGTGCGATGAAGGAGCAGCTCAAGCAGGTCGACGACCGCGACCTGGACCGCACCGCGGCGATCATCCGCTCGATGACCCCCGAGGAGCGGGTCAACTCGAAGATCATCAACGCGTCGCGGCGGGTGCGCATCGCCAACGGCTCCGGCGTCACGGTCACCGAGGTCAACCAGCTGCTGGAGCGCTTCGCCCAGGCGCAGAAGATGATGGGCCAGATGGCCGGCAGCATGGGCCTGCCCGGCATGGGCCCGATGTCGAAGAAGGCCCGCGGCCGCCAGATGCAGGCGCAGTCGAAGAAGGGCAAGGGCAAGAAGGGCAAGGGCGGCAAGGCCCCCGCCCGCCGGCCCATGGGCGCCCCGGGGCTGCCGACCGGCGCCGGGTTCCCCGGGCAGCTGCCCGGCGGCATGCCCTCGCTCCCGCCCGGGCAGGCCCTGCCCGACCTGTCCAAGCTCGACTTCAGCAAGTTCGGGGACGAGCGGCCCGGGCGGTGAGCACGCCCGCGCTGCACCTCTCCGGTGTCGTCCTCCCCGAGGGCGAGCACCGCGACCTGTGGGTGCGCGACGGCCGCATCACCACCGAGCCGGTGCCCGGCGCGGAGACGGTCGCCCGCGGCGGGTGGCTGCTGCCGGGCCTGGTGGACGCGCACTGCCACGTGGGCATCGGCCGCGGCGGGGTGCTCGTCGAGGACCTCGCCGGGCTGCGGGAGCAGGCGCTGGCCGAGCGTGCCGCGGGTGTGCTGGCGCTGCGCGACTGCGGCTCCCCGGTCGACACCCGGGCGCTCGACGACGAGCCCGACCTGCCGCGGATCGTCCGGGCCGGGCGGCACATCGCCCGCACCCGCCGCTACATCCCCGGGCTCGCCGTCGAGCTCGAGCCGGAGGACCTCGCCGCCGAGGTGCGGGTGCAGGCCCGTCGCGGCGACGGCTGGGTGAAGCTCGTCGGCGACTGGATCGACCGGTCGGTCGGCGACCTGGCGCCGGAGTGGCCCGCCGAGGCGGTCCGCGAGGCGATCGCCGCCGCGCACGAGGAGGGCGCCCGGGTCACCGCGCACACCTTCGGCACCGACGCGCTGCCCGACCTGGTCCGCGCCGGCATCGACTGCATCGAGCACGGCACCGGGCTCACCGAGGACCTCGTCGCCGAGATGGCCGCGCGCGGCACCGCCGTCGTCCCCACGCTGGTCAACGTCGAGAACTTCCCCGAGTTCGCCGCGGCGGGGGAGAAGCGCTTCCCCGGCTACGCGAGCACCATCCGGCGGCTGTACGCGACCTCCGGCGCGGTCGTGCGGGCGGCGTACGAGGCCGGGGTGCCGGTGTTCGCCGGCACCGACGCCGGCGGTGGCATCGAGCACGGCCGCATCGCCGACGAGGTCCGTGCCCTGTGCGCTGCGGGGCTGCCCGCCGAGGCGGCCCTGGGGGCGGCGTCGTGGGCAGCGCGCGCCTGGCTCGGGCTGCCGGGCCTCGAGGAGGGCGCGCCGGCCGACGTCGTCGTCTACGACACCGACCCGCGCGCCGACCTCGACACCCTGGCCCGGCCGCGCCTGACCGTGCTGCGCGGCCGGGTGGTCTGAGCCCGCGCCACGATCAGGTGACCTGATCGTGCGGCGTCCTCCCTCACGGTGGGCGGTGAGGGAGGACGCACTGCGGTGAGGGAGGACGAGCTCAGACGCTCACGCCGGCCGCGGTGCAGGCGGCGCCGAAGTCGGTGACCGGCTGGGTGAGGCCCTCGAAGGCGGCGAACACGTCGGTGCCCGACTCGATGTCGCCGATCGCGACGTCGGTGGCCACGGACACCTCGTCGGCGGCGGCCAGCAGCGGGGCGCTGGCGTCCTGGTGGTCGGCGGGGGCGTCGCGCAGCGCCTCGAGCAGCGGGACGACGTCGGCCGGGTCGACGTACCCGGTCTCGTCCACGGAGATCAGCGCCAGGCCGGCGTAGCCGAACCACCCGGCCACCGCCTGGCACAGGCCCAGGTCGCCGGGGACGCCGGCGCCGGGCACGGGCAGGTCCTCGCCGGGGTCGGCCGGTACGGACCCCCCGGCGGGGTCCTCCGCGGGCCCCTCGGGGGTCGGCTCCTCGGGGTCCGGGTCGGTGACCGGCTCGGGCGGGGCCTCCGCGCTGCCGGGGGCGGTCCCCGGGGCGGGGGCGGCGAGCGTCGCCTGCCCGGCCACCGACGAGGTGCAGGCGGTCAGGGACGCGCCGGCGGCGAGGGCGAGCGCCAGGCCGGCGACGCGGGAACGGGTGCGCATGCGGGGACTCCGGGGATCCAGGGCCACCGGTCGGTGGCTCGCTGGCCACGACGCTCGCCCGGTCCCCTTGCGGCGCGATTGCGAGCGACTGGCAGGGACGTGCACCGGTGTCCGCAGAACCGGCTCGCGCGGCCTGGGAGACTCTCCCCGTGCTGTTGCGGATGTCCACGCTGTTCCTGCGCACCCTGCGCGACGACCCGGCCGACGCCGAGGTCCCCAGCCACCGGCTCCTGGTCCGGGCCGGCTACATCCGGCGGGCCGCGCCGGGTGGCTTCACCTGGCTGCCCCTGGGCTACCGGGTGTTCCGCAACGTCGAGCGGGTCGTCCGCGAGGAGATGGACGCTCTGGGCGCCCAGGAGGTGCACTTCCCGGCGCTGCTGCCGCGGGAGCCCTACGAGGCGACCAACCGCTGGACCGAGTACGGCCCCAACCTCTTCCGGCTCCAGGACCGCCGGGGCACGGACCTCCTGCTCGGGCCCACCCACGAGGAGATGTTCACGCTCCTCGTGAAGGACCTGTACTCGTCGTACAAGGACCTGCCCCTGTCGCTGTACCAGATCCAGACCAAGTACCGGGACGAGGCCCGGCCGCGGGCCGGGCTGTTCCGCGGCCGCGAGTTCACGATGAAGGACAGCTACTCCTTCGACGTCGACGACGCCGGCCTCGACGCCTCCTACGCCGCGCACCGCGCCGCCTACATCCGGATCTTCGACCGGCTGGGCCTGGACTACGTCATCGTCTCGGCGATGTCGGGGGCCATGGGCGGCTCGAAGAGCGAGGAGTTCCTGCACCCCACCGAGGTCGGCGAGGACACCTTCGTCCGCTCGCCCGGCGGGTACGCCGCCAACGTCGAGGCGGTCGGCACCGTCGTCCCCGACCCCCTGCCGATCGACGGCCTGCCCGAGGCGCACGTCGAGGACACCCCCGACACCCCGACCATCGAGACGCTGGTCGCCGTCGCGCGGCAGCTGTTCCCCGACGCCGGGTACACCGCCGCCGACACGCTGAAGAACGTCGTCGTCACGCTGGTGCACCCCGACGGCACCCGCGAGCCGCTCGTCGTGGGCATCCCCGGCGACCGCGAGGTCGACGCCAAGCGGCTCGAGGCCCAGGTGGCTCCCGCCGAGGTGGAGCCCTTCACCGACTTCGAGCGGCACCCCGCGCTGGTCAAGGGCTACATCGGCCCCCAGGTGCTCGGCAAGGACAGCGAGTCGGGCATCCGCTACCTCGTCGACCCGCGGGTGGTGCCCGGCACCCGGTGGGTCACCGGCGCCAACGCGCCCGGCAAGCACGTGTTCGACCTGGTCGCCGGCCGAGACTTCTCCTGGGACGGCACCGTCGAGGCCGCCGAGGTGCTGCCCGGGGACCCCGCGCCCGACGGCTCGGGCCCGCTGGAGCTGGCCCGCGGCGTCGAGATCGGGCACATCTTCCAACTGGGCCGCAAGTACGCCGAGGCCCTGGACCTGCAGGTGCTCGACCAGAACGGCAAGCTCGTGACCGTCACGATGGGCTCCTACGGCATCGGCGTCTCCCGTGCCGTGGCCGCGATCGCCGAGTCCATGCACGACGAGCTCGGTCTGGTCTGGCCGCGGGAGATCGCCCCGGCCGACGTCCACGTCGTCGCCACCGGCAAGGACGCCGCGGTCTTCGAGGCCGCCGAGGCCCTGTCCGGGGAGCTGGTCGCGGCCGGGCTGACGGTCCTCTACGACGACCGGCCCAAGGTGTCGCCCGGCGTGAAGTTCAAGGACGCCGAGCTGCTCGGGATGCCGACGATCGTCACCGTCGGCCGCGGGCTGGCGCAGGGCGTGGTCGAGGTGCGCGACCGGGTCACCGGGGAGCGGAGGGAGGTCGCCGTGGCCGACGCCGCGGCCGCCGTGCTCGCCGAGGTCCGGGGCGGATCCGCGTCAGCGGGCGCCTGACCGCCGGAGGCGTGGCGGAGCCGACCCCGCCTGGTTCCTGCACGTCCCGCCGCGTCTGGCATCATGGACGGTCGAACACGGCGGCGCGCGGCCCTCTCACCGACGTCGGCCGTGTCCCTGGCTCCGCCCCGGCGTAACCCCACGCGTCCGTCCGGCGAGCACCGACGAACAGCGTTCGAGGAGAATCCGAGCCACCGTGGCCACCAAGATCAAGCTCATGCGTCTGGGCAAGATGCGTGCTCCGTACTACCGCATCGTCGTCGCCGACTCGCGCACCAAGCGCGACGGCCGCTCGATCGAGACGATCGGCAAGTACCACCCGAAGGAGGACCCCTCCTTCATCGAGGTCGACAGCGAGCGCGCGCAGTACTGGCTCGGCGTCGGCGCCCAGCCCACCGAGGCCGTCGCGGCCATCCTCCGCGTCACCGGTGACTGGCAGAAGTTCAAGGGCGAGCCGGCTCCGCCGCCCATGAAGGTCGCCGCCCCCAAGCCCGACCGCAAGGCCCTCTACGAGGAGGCCGTCCGCAGCTCCGGCGAGGAGCCGGCCGCGGGTGCCACCACCCCGAAGAAGAAGGCCGCCCCCAAGGCCGACGCCGCCGGGGACACCGCCGCCGCCGACACCCCCGCCGGTGACGCCGCGGCCGAGACGCCCGCCGAGTAAGACGTGCTCGAAGAGGCGCTCGAGCACCTGGTCAAGGGCATCGTCGACCACCCGCGTGAGGTCACCGTCGACCTCGTCGGCGGTCGCCGCGGCAAGACCCTCGAGGTCCGGGTCCACCCCGACGACCTCGGCAAGGTGATCGGCCGTGGCGGCCGCACGGCCAAGGCCCTGCGCACCGTCATGGCCGGGGTCGGCGGCCGCGGCCTGCGGGTCGACGTCGTCGACACCGACGGGCGCTGAGCCCCCGCGTCCCGGACGTGGGACCCACTCCACCGGACACCGTGGTGGTCGGCCGCATCGGCCGGCCCCACGGTGTCCGCGGTGAGGCCACCGTCGAGGTCCGCACCGACGACCCCGACGCCCGGTTCCGTCCCGGCGCGGTGCTGCGCACCGACCCCGCCGGCCGAGGACCGCTGACCGTCGCCGGCGCCCGCTGGCACCGTGAGGTGCTGCTGCTCGCCTTCGAGGGGTACGACAGCCGCGAGGCGGTCGAGACCCTGCGCGACACCCTGCTCGAGGTCCCGGTCGAGGAGCTCCCCGACCTCGAGGACCCCGACACGTACTACGACCACCAGCTCGTCGGGCTCGCCGCGCGGCTCCCCGACGGCTCGCCGCTGGGTGAGGTCACCGCCGTCCGCCACGAGGGCGCCGACCTGCTGGTCGTGCGCCGCACCGGCGACGGCGAGCTGCTGGTCCCGTTCGTCGCCGCGATCGTGCCGACCGTCGACGTCGCCGGCGGTGTCGTGGTCGTCGACCCGCCCGAGGGGCTGCTCGACCTGTGAGCGGCTTCCGGGTCGACGTCGTCACCATCTTCCCCGAGTACCTGGCCCCACTGCGGCAGTCGCTGCTGGGGAAGGCCGCCGAGCGCGGGCTGGTCTCCGTCGGCGTGCACGACCTGCGGCAGTGGACCGACGACGTGCACCGCACCGTCGACGACGCCCCCTACGGCGGCGGTCCCGGCATGGTCATGCGCCCGGAGCCGTGGGCGCGGGCGCTGGAGGCGGTCCGCCCGCCCGGCGCGCGGCTGGTCGTCCCGACACCGGCCGGGCGCCCGTTCACCCAGGCCGTCGCCGCGCAGTGGGCCGCCGAGCCCGGCCTGGTCTTCGCCTGCGGCCGCTACGAGGGCATCGACCAGCGGGTGGCCGAGTGGGCGGCCCGGTCGGGCCCGGTCTCCGAGGTCTCCATCGGCGACTACGTGCTGGCCGGCGGCGAGTCGGCGGTGCTGGTGATGGTCGAGGCGGTGACCCGGCTGATCCCCGGCGTCGTGGGCAACCGCGAGTCGGTGGAGTTCGACTCGCACGCCGACGGCCTGCTCGAGGGCCCCTCCTACACCCGGCCGGCGTCGTGGCGCGGTCTCGGCGTCCCGCCGGTGCTGCTGTCGGGCGACCACGCCGCGGTGGCGCGCTGGCGGCGCGCGGAGTCCCTGCGGCGCACCGCCGAGCGCCGTCCCGACCTGCTGGCCGCGTTGCCCGAGGACGCGCTGACCCCGGCCGACCGGGCGGTCCTCGACGGTGCCTGACCGGCCGTGGGTGCGCCCGACCGCGCGGGTCGTCGTCCTCGACCCCGACGGGCGGGTGCTGCTGCTCGGTGCCCGGCTGACCGACCCCGCTGTCCCGCCCGGGGACGTGCTGTTCTGGTACACGCCCGGCGGGGGAGTGGAGGACGGCGAGAGCGTCCGCGCGGCCGCCGTCCGGGAGCTGGCCGAGGAGATCGGGCTGGTCGTCGAGCCGGCCGCGCTCGAGGGGCCGGTGTGGCTCCGCCGGCACGTGGGCCCGTTCGCCGGCGTCGACGTCGACAGCCGCGAGACCTTCTTCGTGCTGCGCGACGTCGTCCACGAGGTCGACCCCGCCGGCCGCACGGAGCTGGAGCTGCTCGGCGAGGAGCCGCACCGCTGGTGGACGGCCGAGGAGGTCGCCGCGAGCGACGAGGAGTTCGCGCCCCGGGAGCTGGCCGCCGTGCTGCCCGAGCTGCTCACCGGGCCGTGGCGCCGGCCACCCCGCGTGGTCGACTGACCTCCCGCGCTCGGCACGCCGGCCCGGATGTGGCACAGTAGAGAGTCGCTGCAGACCGGAGGCGCCCGCCGACGGGCACTCCCTCCCGGAGTCGCAGCCGCACACCTGGTCCGGAGCGTGGGGCACCCCGCTGCCGGGCCGACGACGAGCCACTGCTGAGACCGAGGAATGCTGCGATGAACACCCTGGACGTACTCGACGCCGACTCGCTGCGCGACGACATCCCCGAGTTCCGCCCCGGGGACACCGTCAAGGTGCACGTCCGCGTCGTCGAGGGCAACCGCTCGCGCATCCAGGTCTTCCAGGGCGTGGTCATCCGCCGCCAGGGCGGCGGGATCCGCGAGACCTTCACCGTCCGCAAGGTCAGCTTCGGCGTGGGCGTCGAGCGCACCTTCCCGGTGCACACCCCGGTCGTCGAGAAGATCGAGGTCGTCACCCGCGGTGACGTGCGTCGCGCCAAGCTGTACTACCTCCGCGAGCTGCGCGGCAAGGCCGCCAAGATCAAGGAGAAGCGCGAGACCGTCGCGCGCTGACGGCTCCGCACGACGCCGAGGCCCGGGGCGACCGGGCCTTCCCCCGGCGGGTCCTCCACGGCCGTACGCTGACTCCCGATGAGCAGTGACCGGTCCGGGGGGCCCGCCGACGTCGTCCCGGGGGAGGACCCCCCGCCCGAGGGCACCCCGTCCCGCCGGACCTGGCGACGCCGGCCCGCCCAGCCGGAGAAGAAGAGCTCGCTGCTGCGGGAACTGCCGATCCTGCTGGTCGTGGCCTTTGTGCTGGCGCTGCTGGTCAAGACCTTCCTGGCGCAGGCGTTCTTCATCCCGTCCGGGTCGATGGAGCAGACGCTGCACGGGTGCCCGGGCTGCACCGGCGACCGGGTGCTGGTGAACAAGGTCCCGTACTGGTTCGGCGATCCCGAACCCGGGGACATCGTGGTGTTCGAGGGCCCGGACACCTGGGTGCCCGAGGTCCAGATCGAGGAGCCGTCCAACTGGTTCACCGGCGCGCTGCTGTGGCTCGGCCGCGCCGTCGGCGTCGCGCCGCCCAGCGAGGACGACTACGTCAAGCGGGTCATCGCCACCGGCGGGCAGACCGTGCAGTGCTGTGACGCCGAGGGCCGGGTGACCGTCGACGGCGAGCCCATCGACGAGCCCTACGTCTACGAGAACTCCCCGCTGGAGCGCCGCGCCTTCGGCCCGGTCACCGTGCCCGAGGGCCGCCTGTGGGTCATGGGCGACCACCGCTCGGCCTCCGCGGACTCCCGCTCCCACATCGGCGACCGCTACGGCGGCACGATCGCCGTCGACGACGTCATCGGCAAGGCCGCGCTCATCGTGTGGCCGATCGACCGCTTCGGCACCCTCGACTCCCCGGACATCCAGGGCCTGGAGGCCGCTGCGGCCGCCGAGGCCGCCGGCACGGTCGGGTCGGCGCTGCCCCTCGGGATGGGCCTGGCCGGCGCGCTGCCGGTGGCGATCTGGAACCGCAGCCGACGCCTGCGCCCGCCACCGGGCTGACCCTCCCCGTCTCCTCCGACGGCGCCGTCCCGCACCAGGGACGGCGCCGTCGCCGTTCACGGACCGGCATGCCGGACCATTCCCGAAATGGTCATCGCCATGTCGACAATGCCCGGCGGGTCGCCGAGTGGCGTTTCTCCTGTGACTGTCACCGCGCAACCGGGGCCGCACAGAAATCCTCAGAAAGTGTTCAAGCAAGGGTCAATACCGCCCGATGGAGTAGGTGAGAACAATCCGGTTCCCGAAATGGAGTAAGTCGTGTCCGCACCCCTGGCGAGCGCCACCCGCGGCGTCACCCGCGTGCTCCTCCTCGCCGACGCCCCCGTCCTGCGCCGCGGCCTGGTCAGCATGGTCAACGAGACCGCCGGCATGCAGTCGGTGGGCACCCCGGGCGAGCTGCGCCGGGCCCTGACCCTCGTCGAGACCGCCCGTCCCGACGCCGTGGTCGTGGAGCTGGGCGCCGGGCGCGCGGCCACCCTCAACGTCGTCCGCGACCTGCGCCGCCGCTTCCCGCGGGTCGCCGTCGTCGCGCTGGCCACCTCCGAGGACCCGGCCGTGGTGAACGAGGCCGTCGCCGCCGGTGTCCGCGGGTACCTGATGCTCAACACCTCGCCGACCCTGCTTGGCTGGGCCATCCTGGCTGCGCGCGCCGGCCGCACCGTGGTCGACCCGCAGATCCGCCGCGTCGAGCCCAGCGCCGCCCCGGTGGGCAAGCCGCTGACCCCCGAGGTGCCGCTGACCCGCCGCGAGTCCGACGTCCTCGACGAGCTCCTGCAGGGCCAGTCCAACCGGCAGATCGGCCGGAACCTGTTCATCAGCGAGGACACCGTCAAGTCGCACGTCAAGGCGATCCTGCGCAAGCTGGGTGCCCGCGACCGGGCGCACGCGGTCTCGCTCGTCCTCTCCTCCCGCGGCTCGGGTGCCTGCACCTGCGGCGCCCACGGCCTGACCGCCCCCTCCCCGGTGGAGGCCTGACGAAGGGCTCCTTCGCCCCCACCGCTCGCTCCGCTCGCGGCGGGCCCCTGCGAAGGAGCCGTTCCAGATCGTCTTCCGGACCGTCCGCCTCCTCGGCGGTCCGGACCGCGGGCCTCCCGGCCCGCTCCGGTCCGCGGGCCGGTCCCCTCTGACCCCGGGGACCGGCCCGCGGTCGTCCCGCCGGGCGCCGGCCCGGCCCGTCGGTGCGGCGTCGTAGTGTCGGACGGCGATGGCAGGCCGTCTTCCCCCCGCCCACCGGGCCGCCGCCGCACCGGCCGCCCGGACCCGCCGTCCCGCCGTGCTCGCGGCCGCCGGCACCGACACCCCCGGCGACGCGCTCTACGACATGGAGCGCTCGCTGCGCCGTCGCGGCTTCGCCGCCGTGGCCGGCGCCGACGAGGCCGGGCGCGGCGCGTGCGCGGGCCCGCTGGTGGCCGCTGCCTGCGTCCTGCCGGCCGGCCGCCGCGGCCGCGTCCCCGGGCTCGCGGACTCCAAGCTGCTGACCGCCGCCGCCCGGGAGCGCGTCTACGACGAGGTCGTCGGCCGCGCGCTCGCCTGGTCGGTGGTCGCGGTCCCGGTGGCCGAGCTGGACGCCCGCGGCATGCACGTCACCAACCTCGAGGCGCTGCGCCGCGCGGTGAGCGCGCTCGACCCCGCCGCCGACTACGTGCTCACCGACGGCTTCGCCGTGCCCGGGCTGGGCGTGCCGACCCTCGCCGTGTGCAAGGGCGACCGGGTCGCGGCCTGCGTGGCGGCGGCGTCGGTGCTGGCGAAGGTCACCCGGGACCGGATGATGCTCGACCTGCACGAGCGCTTCCCGGAGTACGACTTCGCGGTGCACAAGGGCTACACGACCGACGCGCACACCGCGGCGCTCGAGCGTCACGGTCCCTGCCCCGAGCACCGGTCCCGGTTCGTCAACGTCGTCCGCGCCCGCGACGCGCAGGCCGGACGTGGACTCCAGCTCACCGCCGCGGGCGGCATGGTCGATGATGGGGGCATGCGCACGATCTCCGGAGAGCCGCGATGAGCACCGAGGACCTGGAGAAGTACGAGACCGAGATGGAGCTCCAGCTCTATCGCGAGTACCGGGACATCGTCCGTCAGTTCACCTACGTGGTGGAGACCGAGCGCCGCTTCTACCTGGCCAACGCCGTCGACCTGCAGGTCCGCGAGGCCGGCGGCGAGGTGTTCTTCGAGCTCAAGCTCTCCGACGCCTGGGTCTGGGACATGTACCGCCCGGCCCGGTTCGTGCGCAACGTGCGGGTGCTGACGTTCAAGGACGTCAACGTCGAGGAGCTCGACAAGCCCGACCTCGAGCTGCCCGACGGGCCGCGCATCACCTGATCCGATCCGCACGCCCGGGAGGCTGACCGCCCGGGCCGACGGGACCGTCCCCGCCGTCCACAGCCCGGTCCGCCGTCCACAGGCGGCGTCCCTGTCCGACTCCCGGCGTCTCGACCGGCGACGGTCGGCGGGTGTCCACGACCACCGAACTCGGCAGCCGCGGCGAGTCGATCGCCGCGACCTACCTCACCGACGCCGGGCTGCGCGTCCTCGACCGCAACTGGCGCTGCCGCGACGGCGAGCTCGACATCGTCGCCCGCGAGGGCGCGGCGATCGTCTTCTGCGAGGTGAAGACCCGCCGCGGCACCGGCTTCGGCCACCCGGTGGAGGCGGTGCCGGCGGCCAAGCGGCGGCGGCTGCGCACGCTGGCCCAGCGCTGGCTCGCCGCCCACGACCAGCACGCGCCGGACCTGCGCTTCGACGTCGTCGGCGTGCTCGTCCCGGCGGTCGGCCCGGCCGTGGTCACCCACCTGCGCGGGGCGTTCTCGTGACCCTCGCCCGCACCTGGTCGGTCGGCCTGGCCGGGGTCTCCGGCGCCATGGTCGAGGTCGAGGTCGACATGTCCGCCGGCCTCCCCGGCGTCGTGCTGGTCGGCCTGCCCGACGCCGTCGTGCGCCAGTCGGTCGACCGGGTGCGAGCCGCCGTCGTCAACACCGGCGCTCCGTGGCCGATGCGCCGGATCACCATCGGGCTGTCCCCGGCGTCGATGCCCAAGCAGGGCAGCGGGTTCGACCTCGCACTGGCTGCCGCGGTCCTGGCGGCGGCGGGCACGCTGCCGGCCGACGCCGCCGACGGCCTGGTCCTGCTCGGCGAGCTCGGCCTCGACGGCTCGGTGCGTCCGGTGCGCGGCGTCCTCCCGGCGGTGCTGGCCGCGGCCCGGGCCGGGCACGCCACCGTCGTCGTCCCGGCCGGCAATGCCGACGAGGCGGCGCTGGTCGCCGGGGTGGAGGTGCTGGCCGCGGCCACGCTGGGCGACCTGGTGGCGCACCTGTCCGGCCGCGCCCGCCTCGTGCCGCACGTCCGGGGGCCACTGCCGCCCCCGGCACCCGTCCCCGACCTCGGGGACGTCGTCGGCCAGGCCGCGGGCCGACGCGCGGTCGAGGTGGCCGCCGCCGGCGGGCACCACCTGTTCCTCAGCGGCCCGCCCGGTGCGGGCAAGACGATGCTCGCCGAGCGGCTGCCCGGGCTGCTGCCGGTCCTCGACGAGGCGGCGGCGCTCGAGGTCACCGCCATCCACTCGGTCGCCGGCACCCTGCCGCCGGGTGCGCCGCTGGTGGGCCGGCCGCCGTTCGAGGCGCCGCACCACTCGGCCACGATGGCGGCCCTGGTCGGCGGCGGGTCGGGCGCGATCCGCCCCGGGGCACTGTGCCGGGCCCACCGCGGGGTGCTCTTCCTCGACGAGGCGCCGGAGTTCCCGCGGGCGACGCTGGACACGCTGCGCCAGCCGCTGGAGCGCGGGTCGGTGACCATCAGCCGGGCGGCGGGGTCGGCGACCTTCCCGTGCCGCGCGCAGCTGGTGCTGGCGGCCAACCCCTGCCCGTGCGCGAGCGCGGCCGGGGACGCCGCGTGCACCTGCAGCCCGCTGGAGCGGCGCCGCTACGGGTCACGGCTGTCGGGCCCGCTGCTCGACCGGATCGACCTGCGGGTGGAGCTGCCGCCGGTCACGCGGGCCGCGTGGCTGGCCACCGACGTGGCGCCCGAGTCCACCGCCGCGGTGGCCGCCCGGGTCGCCGCCGCGCGGGAGGCCGCGGCCGCCCGGCTGCGGGGGACCGGCCTGGTCCTCAACAGCCAGGTGCCCGGCCGGCTGCTGCGCGAGCGCTGGCCGGTGCCGCGTCCGGCGCTGGCCCTCGCCGAGCGGGCGCTCGACCGGGGGATGCTGTCGGTGCGGGGGCTGGACCGGGTGCTGCGCGTGGCGTGGACCGTGGCGGACCTGGCCGGCCGGACGGTCCCGGGCGCCGGTGACGTGGCCGAGGCGCTGGGCATGCGGCTGCAGCGGGCGGCGGCGTGAGCGCGCCGGCCCTCGAGGAGGACCTGGCCGCGGCGGTCGAGGACCCGCGCTCGGCCGACGGGGCCGCCGGGCTGCGGCGGGCGCGGGCCTGGCTGACCCGCGCGGCCGAGCCGGGCTCGGTCGACCTCTGGCGCTTCGTCGAGGACGCCGGCCCGGCCGCGGCGGTCGCGGCGCTGCGGGCCGGGACGGCGCCGCCGTCGGTCCGCGGGCTGGTCGGCGCCCGAGCGGACCAGGACGCCAGCCTGGCCGACCTGCGCCGCGCCGAGCGCTGCGGCGCACGGCTGGTGGTGCCCGAGGACGACGAGTGGCCCGCGCTGCCCCTGCACCCGCTGACGCTGGCCGCCTGCGGCGGTGTCGGTGGCGGGGACGGCGACGGGGTCGATGGCGGTGGCGGGGACGGCGACGGGGTCGGTCGCGGTGACGGCAGCGGCCGGCGTGACCGGACGACCGCGCTGGTGCCGCCGCTGGCGCTGTGGGTGCGCGGCGACGCCCGGCTCGACGAGACCGTCGACCGCTCGGTGGCCGTGGTGGGCGCCCGGGCGTCGACCGCCTACGGCGAGCACGTGGCCGCCGACCTCGGCGCGCAGCTGGGCGAGCGCGGCTGGACGGTCGTCTCCGGAGGCGCCTACGGCATCGACGTCGCCGCGCACCGTGGCGCGCTGGCCGTCGGGGCGCCCACCGTCGCGGTGCTGGCCTGCGGCGTGGACCGGGCGTATCCGGCGGCGCACTCGGCGGTGTTCGAGCGGATCGTCGACGGCGGCGGGCTGCTGGTCAGCGAGTGGCCGCCGGGCGCGGCGCCGCACCGGCACCGCTTCCTGGTCCGCAACCGGATCATCGCCGGGCTGACCCGGGGCACCGTGGTGGTCGAGGCCGCCGCCCGCTCCGGCGCCCAGGCCACCGCCCGGCGCGCCCGCGGGCTGGGCAAGCAGGTGCTGGTCGTACCCGGCCCGGTGACCAGCGCGATGTCGGTGGGCTGCCACGAGCTGCTGCGCGAGGAGGACACCGGTGCCCGACTGGTGAGCAACGCCGCGCAGGTCATCGAGGCGGTCGGCAGCCTGGGCGAGGACCTCGCCGCCCCGGTGGAGCGGCCGGACTCCCCGCGTGACGGCCTGTCCGACCTCGCCCGCCGGGTCCTCGACGCCTGCCCGGTGCGTGTCGGCGTCAGCGCCGAGCGGCTGGCCGCGGTCGCCGGCTGCGACCCGCTGGAGGCCATGCGGGTGCTCCCGGCGCTCGAGGTCGCCGAGCTCGTCCAGTGGACCGGCACCGGCTGGCGCCTGACCCCACCGCCGAAGGAGCAGCGCCGGGTGCGCTGAGGAGGGTGGGACGCCGGTTCCGTCGCCGACCGCCGACCGGCGCGGCGCCTTGACCGGGCGACGGCGCCGTCGGACGGTCGGACCGTGACCGCCCGGACCGCCGACGCCCGCGCCGCGCTGCCCCCGGCGCTCGCGGCGGCGCTCGAGGGCTACGAGGAGTTCCTGACCGGTGAGCGGGACCTGTCCCCGCACACCGTCCGCGGATACGTCACCGACGCCGTGTGGCTGCTCGACCACCTGGCCCGGCGCGGCGGCACCCGCGTCGACGAGCTCGACCTCGCGACCCTCCGCAGCTGGCTCGCCCAGGGCCGGACGAAGGGCGCCGGCCGGGCGACCACCGCCCGGCGCGCGGCCGCGGCCCGGTCCCTCACCGCGTGGCTGCGCCGCTCCGGGCTCACCCCCGAGGACGTGGGCCTGCGGCTGGTCAGCCCCAAGGCCCACCGCACGCTGCCCGACGTGCTCGCCCCCGACCAGGCCCGCGCGGTCGTCGAGTCCACCGCCGGCGCGGAGGACCCGGTGGGACTGCGCGACGCCGTCGTGCTGGAGCTGCTCTACGCCAGCGGCATCCGGGTGAGCGAGCTGGTCGGCCTCGACGTCGACGACGTCGACCGCGGCCGGCGGCTGCTGCGGGTCCTGGGCAAGGGCCGCAAGGAGCGCAGCGTCCCCTACGGCGCCCCCGCCGAGCGGGCCCTCGACGCCTGGCTGGTGCGCGGCCGCCCGGCGCTGGCCACCGCGGAGTCCGGCCCGGCGCTGCTGCTGGGGCTCCGCGGCCGCCGGCTCGACCCGCGCGAGGCCCGCCGGACGGTGCACGCCGCCGTCGCCCGCGCCCCCGGTGCCCCCGACGTCGGGCCGCACGGCTTGCGCCACTCCGCCGCCACCCACGTGCTCGAGGGCGGCGCCGACCTCCGCTCGGTCCAGGAGCTGCTCGGCCACGCTAGCCTCGCCACCACGCAGATCTACACGCACGTGACCGTCGAGCGGCTGCGAGCCGTGCACGCCCAGGCCCACCCCAGAGCCTGAGCGGTGCCCCGTGCCCGACGCGATCTCCACCACCGTTCCCCCGCGCCAGCGCGGGGCCCGAGCCCACCACGAAGCGGGGAGTCCTGACGTGCCCGAGGCGACCATCCACCGGATCGGCGGCCACCCCGACGAGGACGCCGACGCCGCCCTCGCCGACCTGTGGGCCCAGTACGTCGCCGACCGCGCGCCCGCGCTGCGCGACCGGCTGATCCTGCACTACGCGCCGCTGGTCAAGTACGTCGCCGGCCGGGTCGGCAGCGGCCTGCCCGCGCACGTCGAGCAGGCCGACCTGGTGTCCTACGGCACCTTCGGCCTCATCGACGCGATCACCCGCTACCAGCCCTCGCGCGAGGTCAAGTTCGAGAGCTACGCGATGGCCCGCATCCGCGGCGCGATCATCGACGAGCTCCGCAGCACCGACTGGATCCCGCGGTCGGTGCGCAACCGCGCCCGGCAGTTCGAGCGCACGGTCGCCGCCCTCGAGAGCCGGCTGCAGCGCAGCCCGACCGACGAGGAGATCGCCGCGGAGATGGACATGGACGTCGAGGAGGTGCGCCGGTTCCTCGGCCAGCTGTCGCTGGTCAACGTCGTCGCCCTCGACGAGCTGCTCACCGACGACGACGGCGGCGCGCCCCGGCTGGTCGACACGCTGCAGGACGCCAACGCGCTCGACCCGCAGGCCGTCGCCGAGCACGGCGAGTCCCGCCAGCTCCTGGCCCGCGCCGTCGAGCAGCTGCCCGAGCGGGAGAAGGTCGTCGTCAGCCTCTACTACTTCGAGGGGCTGACCCTGGCCGACATCGGCCGCGTCCTCGGCGTCACCGAGAGCCGCATCTGCCAGCTGCACACCAAGGCCGTGCTCCACCTGCGCACCAAGCTCGCCGACATCGCCTGAGGCGGCGGTGGTGCTCGAGCACGCGCTCCTCCCGGTCCGCCCCGGCCGGGAGGACGCCTTCGAGGCGGCATCCGCGCGCGCCCGGCCGATCGTCGAGGCGTCCCCGGGGTCCCGCTCGATGCGGCTGTCCCGCTGCCTCGAGCGCCCGGGCACCTACCTGCTCCTGGTCGAGTGGGAGCGGCTGGAGGACCACACGGAGGAGTTCCGCGGCTCGGCCGCCCACCAGGAGTGGAAGGCGCTGCTGCACAGCTTCTACGACCCGTTTCCGGTGGTCGAGCACGTCACCGACGTGGCGGCGAGCGGGGATCAGGCGGCAACGCGGCGCCGCAGCGCGGCCTCGATCGGCCCGGACAGGAACAGCAGGAACATCGCCCAGTAGTGCACGCCCGGCAGCAGCGTGCCGGCCGACAGGGCGGCGAGGAACAGCCCGCTGGCGACCAGTGACGGCCACGGAGGTCCGACCGGCGCTGCTGCGTCGCGGCGCAGGGCGGGGCGCCGCCACAGCAGCAGGCTGATCGTCGTGAGGCAGAACGAGCTCAGCGTGATCGTGCCGATGTAGAGCGCGACCGCGGGCCGGTCGGTGCCGTACCGGGCCGACACCTGAGTGGCGAACGGGAGCAGGACGATCGTGAGGATCCACAGCAGGTTGGCGGTGAGGAATGCCCGGTCGTAGGACCCCACGGTCTCGACCACCCGGTGGTGTACCAGCCAGAGCCGCGCGATGACGACGAAGCTGAGGGAGAAGGCGCCGATCTGCGACGACTCGTCGGCCAGCAGCGTGCCGAGGCCGGTCCGCGGCCCCGCGCCGTCGAGCAGCTCGGTCAGCGGCAGCACCAGCAGGGTGATGGCTATGGCGACGACCGCGTCGAGGAACGTGACGAAACGGTCGAGGCCCCGTTCGGTCTGCACCCCGCGCAGGCTAGGGGCGGCGGCCGGTCGGGCAGCGGTCCGCACGCGTCACCCGACCGGCAGCAGGCGCACCCGCGGCGGGCGCAGCAGGGACAGCGGGTCGAGGTAGGTCTCGCCCCGCCGGAGGCCCCAGTGCAGGCACGCCGCGACGGGGCAGCCCTCGTGGCCGGCGACCAGCGTGCCGAGCGGGTCGCCGCGCCGCACCGCCTGCCCGGCGCCCACGGTGGGCGTGACCGGTTCGTGGGTCGTCCGGAGCCCGTCGGGGTGGTCGACGCTGACCACCGGCCGCCCGGCGACCATCCCGGCGAAGGCGACGACGCCGTCGCCGGCCGTCCGGACCACGTCGCCGGGCGCTCCTGCGAGGTCCGCGCCACGGTGCCCGGGCCCGTACGGCGAGGGCGGGGGAGCGAAGGGCCGGGTCACCACCGGCGGGTCGCCGAGCGGGGACACCCACGGCGGGGCTGCGGCCGGAGCGGCCGGCCCGGCGACCGCCGCGACGGGGGCGAGGGCGGCCGCGCAGGCCACGAGGAGGACGAGGAGCAGGCGGGCGGGCACGCGCCCGAGCCTGCGCCGTCGCCGACCCCGGACGGGCCGACCGCCCCCACCTGTGGACGGACCGGACGGCGGGGGAGGAGCCCCGTCAGCACGGCGTATGCTGTCCGGTGCGACCCGTCCGTTCGGGTCGACTCCGCGCGTCCTCCTCCCGCCGCACCGGCGGGGCAGCCCCACCTCGGTCCCGGTCTCGCACCGGGTCGGTGGCGCCGCGGGACGCCAGGGCGGGCCGTCACCCGGCGCCCGCGTCAACCGAGGAGCGTGGCCGCCCGGCGGTCGCGCGCAGACAGGAAGGCTGCGGCCATGGCAGTCGTCAGCATGAAGCAGTTGCTCGACAGCGGCGTCCACTTCGGGCACCAGACCCGTCGCTGGAACCCCAAGATGAAGCGGTTCATCTTCACCGAGCGCAACGGCATCTACATCATCGACCTGCAGCAGACGCTCGGGTACATCGACTCGGCCTACGAGTTCGTCAAGCAGACGGTCTCGCACGGCGGCTCGATCCTCTTCGTCGGCACCAAGCGCCAGGCGCAGGAGGTCGTCGCCGAGCAGGCGCAGCGCGTCGGCATGCCCTACGTGAACCAGCGCTGGCTGGGCGGCATGCTCACCAACTTCTCCACCGTCCACAAGCGGCTCCAGCGGCTCAAGGAGCTCGAGGACATGGAGCAGACCGGCGTCATGGCCGGCCTGTCCAAGAAGGAACAGCTGGGCCTGACCCGCGAGAAGGCCAAGCTCGAGCGCAGCCTCGGCGGCATCCGCGACATGCAGAAGGTGCCCAGCGCCATCTGGATCGTCGACACCAAGAAGGAGCACATCGCCGTCGGCGAGGCCCGGAAGCTGGGCATCCCGGTCGTGGCGATCCTCGACACCAACTGCGACCCCGACGAGGTCGACTACAAGATCCCGGGCAACGACGACGCGATCCGCAGCATCACCGTGCTGACCCGCGTGGTCGCCGACGCCGTCGCCGAGGGCCTCATGGCCCGCTCGGCCGCGCAGGCCAACGCCGGTCGCGAGGACGGCGGCGAGCCGGCCATCGGCGGTGGCGAGCCGCTGGCCGACTGGGAGCGCGAGCTGCTCACCGGCCAGTCCGACGCCGCCCCGGCCGCGGACGCCGAGGCGACCCCGCTGCCCGAGACCCCCGTCGCCCCGCCGGCCGTGACCGCCGAGCAGGTCGCCCCGGTCGAGGGCGTGCCCGCCACCGGCGACACCGCCACCGGCACCCAGGGCGCCCAGAACGGCTGACCCGCCGGCGCCGCCGCCCCGCCCCCACCGGGTCGGGCGGCGGCGCCGCGGCACGTCCGCACCCATCCGCTCCAGATCCGTGAGGAAGTGACATGCCTGCCTTCACCGCCGCCGACGTCAAGCGGCTCCGCGACGCCACCGGCGCCGGCATGATGGACGCCAAGAAGGCCCTGACCGAGGCCGACGGCGAATACGACAAGGCCATCGAGCTGCTGCGCATCAAGGGCGCCAAGGACGTCGGCAAGCGCCTCGAGCGCTCGACGACCAACGGCATCGTCGTCAGCAAGCACGGTGCGCTGCTCGAGCTCGACTGCGAGACCGACTTCGTCGCCAAGAACGCCGACTTCGTGGCGCTCGCCGAGCGGCTGATCGAGATCGTCCTCGAGAAGTCGCCGGCCAGCCTCGACGCGCTGCTGGCCACCGAGGTCGACGGGCAGACCGTCGCCCAGCTCATCGAGGGCGAGTCCGCCCGCATCGGCGAGAAGCTCGTCCTGTCCCGCTTCGCCACCTTCGAGGGCCCGACCGCGGTGTACCTGCACAAGCGGGCCACCGACCTGCCCCCGGCCATCGGCGTCGCGGTGCAGTACCAGGGCGGCGACGAGGAGGCCGCGCGGTCGCTGGCGATGCACATCGCCGCCGCCCGCCCGCGCTACCTCACCCGCGACGAGGTCCCGGCCGAGGCGGTCGAGACCGAGCGCCGCGTGGCCGAGCAGACCGCCAAGGAGGAGGGCAAGCCCGAGCAGGCGATCGTCAAGATCGTCGAGGGCCGGGTCAACGCCTACTACAAGGACTTCGTCCTGCTCGAGCAGCCGTCGATCACCGAGCCCAAGCGCACGGTGAAGCAGATCCTCGACGACACCGGCCTGACCGTGCAGCGGTTCGCCCGCTTCGAGGTCGGCCAGGCGTAACGAGCCGCACAGGAGGACCCCGTCGTCCCCACCCGGCCCCGCTCCAGGGGCCCGCGCCGAGCGCGCGAGGTGGGGGTGGCGGGGTCCTCTGCTGTCCGGCCCCGGCTGGCGCCACCCGGGGCGTTTGGCAGGATCACGCAGAACGACGTCGAGCGAGGGATGAGCAGTTGACCGAGACCGCCGCGCCGCAGACGACCCCCCTGACGCACGCACCGCTGTCCGCACCCACCGCGTTCCAGCCCGCCGACGGCAGGGGCTACAAGCGGGTGCTGCTCAAGCTCTCCGGAGAGGCCTTCGGCGGCGGCAACGTCGGCGTCGACTCCGGCATCGTGCAGTCCATCGCCGGTCAGCTGGCCGCCGTCGTCCGCGGCGGCACGCAGGTCGCCGTCGTCGTCGGCGGGGGCAACTTCTTCCGGGGCGCGGAGCTCGCCGAGGCCGGGATGGACCGCCGGCACGCCGACTACATGGGCATGCTCGGCACCGTCATGAACGCCCTGGCGCTGCAGGCGTTCTGCGAGCAGGTCGGCCTGCAGACCCGGGTGCAGACGGCCATCGAGATGGGCCAGGTCGCAGAGCCCTACATCCCGCGCAAGGCCGTGCGACACATGGAGAAGGGCCGGCTGGTCATCTTCGGCGCCGGTGCCGGCATGCCGTACTTCTCCACCGACACCGTCGCCGCCCAGCGCGCCCTGGAGATCGGCTGCCAGGTGCTGCTCATGGCCAAGAACGGCGTCGACGGCGTCTACGACGACGACCCCCGCAGCAACCCCGACGCCGTCCTGTACGAGGACCTCGACTACGCCACCGTGCTGGCCAAGCAGCTCAAGGTCGCCGACGCGACGGCCATCAGCCTGTGCATGGACAACAGCATGCCCATCGTCGTCTTCAACCTGCTGAGCGACGGCAACATCGCCCGCGCCGTGGCAGGTGAGAGGATCGGGACGCTGATCAGCTGAGCGGGCGCGCCTCGCGCACGCCGCACCGCAGAGACGGCGGGACGCCCCGCCGCAGGAGGAGAGACCCGTGATCGACGACACCCTGCTCGACGCCGAGGAGCGGATGGACAAGGCCCTGTCGGTCGCGCGCGAGGACCTCGGCTCGGTGCGGACCGGCCGCGCCGCCCCGTCGATGTTCAACAAGATCCTCGTCGACTACTACGGCGCCCCGACTCCCGTGCCGCAGATGTCCTCGATCACCGTGCCCGAGGCGCGGATGGCGGTCATCAAGCCCTACGACAACAGCCAGCTCTCGGCGATCGAGCGGGCCATCCGCGACAGCGACCTGGGCGTCAACCCCACCAACGACGGCCAGATCATCCGCGTCGTCTTCCCGCAGCTGACCGAGGAGCGCCGCCGCGACCTGGTGAAGATGGCGCGGAGCAAGGGCGAGGACGCCAAGGTCGCCATCCGCAACGTGCGGCGCCGGGCCAAGGAGGAGCTCGACCGCATCGCCCGCGACGGCGAGGCCGGCGAGGACGACGTGCGCCGCGCGGAGAAGGAGCTCGACGACCTCACCGCCCAGCACGTCGCCAGCATCGACGACGCCGTGAAGAACAAGGAGGGCGAGCTGCTCGAGGTCTGAGCCGCTCACCCGGGCCCTGCCATGACCTCCCGTCCCGACGCCGCCGGGGCCGGCGCGTCGGGCGACGCCGCCGACACCGGGCCGATCCCGGTCGTCCGGCGCGTGTCGCCCCCGCCGCCACCCCCGCCGCTGTCGGCCACCGCCGCGCGCGGCCCCGCCACCGGACCGGTCCGGCCCGCCGCGCCGCCCACCAGCCCGCTCGCCGTGCCGCCGGTGCCCTCGCCGGCCACCCAGGAGATCGCCGTCCCGGCGCCGGCCCCCGCGGGGGCCGGCGC